>NZ_FUKJ01000341.1 GCF_900163745.1 Crenothrix polyspora | reverse complement strand
ATACAGGACACTGCCATCGGGATTGCCTACCAAGCCACGCATAAATAATTCATCACCGTGCAATTGTGCGAACCCGGCGATCGGCACTTGGCAACCGCCGCTCAAACGGGCATTCATGGCACGTTCGGCACGCACGCACAAGCCGGTTTCCCGGTCATGTAGCTGTGCCAGCATAGCATTGATCTGGACATCATCAACGCGGCATTCAATACCGATCGCGCCCTGCCCTATCGCTGGCAAACTGACTGTAGGATCAAGACACTGGGTAATGCGACCCGCCATCCCTAAACGTTTCAATCCCGCTGATGCCAGGATAATGGCATCGTATTCGCCCGCATCTAATTTGGCCAACCGGGTGTTGACATTACCGCGCAGCGGTATGATTTGTGCGTCTGGAAATAAGCCGCTGATCTGGCATTGCCGACGCAAACTGGACGTACCAATCCGCGCATCAGCCGGTAAATCCTGTAACGAGGCATACTGGTTGGAAACAAAAGCATCCGTAGGATCTTCTCGCGTTAAGATAGCGGCTAGATGGAGTCCGTCTGGAAATTCTACCGGCACATCTTTCATGGAATGTACGGCCATATCGGCAGTGCCTTCCAGCATACCCATCTCCAACTCTTTGACGAACAAACCTTTACCGCCAATTTTGGCCAACGGCGTATCCAGTATCTTGTCGCCACGAGTGACCATTTTAACCAATTCAACACTAATGCCTGGAAACGCCAGTTGCAAACGTTCTGCGACATGCTCAGCCTGCCACAATGCGAGAGGACTTTGGCGCGTGGCGATACGAATAATTTTGTCAGTCAAAAGCACACCTTTCATGTCTTAAAAATTTAGCGTTATTGTAACCCTAATTTTTAGGATGATAGGTTCAAATTTATTGACCACTAACCCAGATTACTGTGACAAAAGGCACGAAATTACTCAGCAATAGAACACCAGTGACACGGATTTTATTGATTATCACAGATAAAAACCAATGGAAAGTTGCTCAATCCGTGCCATTCGTGTTCTATTTTTATCTTTTCGTATTTTTCGTTGACGACACCTGAAATCAATCATTAAGCCAATAGGCCATTTAAAAATACAGTAAAATGTGCAATTTTTTAATTCCTTAAGCATTAGGCAGATAAAATCAGGTATGAAGCATTATAAAATTGCAGTATTAGCCGGTGACGGTATTGGCCCCGAAATTACCCGCGAAGCCCTTAAAGTTCTTAAACTCATAGAAGAACGTAACGATGTGTCTTTTGAATTAATGCCTGCCGCATTCGGTGCATGTGCCTATTTTGAAACGGGCGATGCTTTTCCACAGGCCACCATCGACATTTGCGATCAAGCCGATGCCATTCTTAAAGGTCCGATTGGTTTGAGCCACGAAGAATCTAAAAAAATCCCTATTGATAAACAACCCGAACGTGGGGCACTGCTGCCCATGCGTCGTCGCTACAATACTTACGCCAATTTTAGACCGGTTTCGTTACCGAAAGCGCTAGCGCATTTTTCACCGCTTAAAGCCGAAATTATCGGTGAAGGTATTGATCTGGTCATCGTACGTGAATTGGTTGGCGGCCTGTACTTTGGCCAAAAAGAAAGTGGTGTTAACGAACAAGGCTTGCGTTATGTCAGAGAAACCCTGGAATATGACGAACTACAAATCCGTCGCATCATGCACCAGGCTTTCAAATTAGCCAGTAAACGTAGAAAGTTACTGCACAACATCCATAAAAGTAATGTTCTAAAATCCAGTGTACTGTGGAATGAAGTCATGGAAGAAGTGGCCGTGGAATATCCTGATGTCACGGTGGTCAACATGCTGGTTGACTCTGCTGCAACCGCACTATGCTTAAATCCCACGCAATTTGATGTGATGGTGATGGAAAACATGTTTGGTGACATTTTGAGCGATCAAGGTGGCGGCATCCTGGGTTCATTAGGCTTAATGCCATCGGCCTGCATAGGCGATGACAAAGCCTATTACGAGCCGTCACACGGTTCAGCGCCTGACATTGCCGGCAAAAATATCGCCAATCCTTACTCCATGATCGGCTCAGTGGCCATGATGTTGGAAAACAGCTTTAATATGCCCGAAGAAGCCAAAAATGTCTGGGCCGCCATGCAAGCTGTCTTTAGTGATGGCTATTCTACCGCTGATCTATCCAAGCCAGGTTCTGGCGTAATCATGATTAGCACCGAGCAATTTGGCGACAAAGTGGTAGAGAAACTAGGGAAAATGCCCAAAGTCAGCTAAACCGATTCAATTGAAAGCTCGGCCGATTCGACTGCGTGCAGACACAACGTCGAATCGGCAACCTCTATTTTTTCTAACGGCAAAGAACCACCGTAACGGCTTTAATCCGGTATGGTTTCAGCTTCATTATCAACACGACAAATCGTTAAATTAAGTTGCCATTGCCATGAACATCGTTCATGATTAGCCGGATAAAAATAACAGGCGATGGATCATGCGCCGCTTACAAACTTATGGTATCTGTTTGTATTAACACCCCTCTATGGTAATGTTTGCACAACATGGAATTTCATATCGCTTTTACGACCTCCTATTTATTCGCGTTCCTGATGGGTTTAGCGAGTAGCCTGCATTGCATAGGCATGTGCGGTTCTATCATAGGTACATTAACACTTAGCCTTAGCCCGGAAATACGCAACTCTAAAAAACGCCTGTTGCCGTTTGTGTTCAATTACAATTTTGGCCGCATTACCAGTTACACTCTGGCAGGTGCATTGGCAGGAATTGCCAGCTCAATCATTACCATGCCCATTCAGGGTTTTGACGGACATCGCTTTCTACAGCTATTATCCGCGCTGATTATGGCAGGTGCAGGCCTTTACATCGCTGGCTGGTTTCCCCGTTTTGCTTATATCGAGAAAATCGGTATGCATTTTTGGAAACTGATAGAACCTT
>NZ_FUKJ01000194.1 GCF_900163745.1 Crenothrix polyspora | reverse complement strand
GGCGCTGGCGCAGGGCATTATAACTATTTGACCCACGAGCGCCCAATATCCCCAGCCATCAGCCGCCATGACAATCGCAACGATGATACCGGCTAGCAGGGTAATGATGTCTATCACCGCTATAGTACCAAAACGCATTTGGCGCTGGAGTAATGCCGAGTGCTGCGCCGCTGCACCAGTAAAAATGAAATCAACTGCCAATGCGGTGGTTACCCAGATAAGACGGGGCTCGTGGTAAAAATCGGCGATAAGGGGTGCAATGACGACTAACAAAAATGCAAGCACCAAGCCTACCAGCATATTAATCCAGAACAATATTGACATTTGTTCATGGCTAACAGTTGTGCATTGCACTGTGGCCATGGAAAGGCCAGCATCTTTAAACAGGCCAAAAACCCCGGTAATCACAGTAGCCATAGCCACTAAACCGAAGTCTTTTGGATCCAGTAATCGCGATAAAACCATAAGAGAACCCAGGCGCAGGGCAAAACTAATGGCTTGAGCACCGACTTTAGAGAGGCCACCACGAATAACCTTATCCTTTAGATCTTTCATAGCGTTGTCATCATGCCTCTTTCGATACACTGGAAACCGTGTTGGCCAAAGAAGCTGTTTCAGCTGCTGAATTGACAGCGCCTTCACTACTCTCGGAAACTCTCTCAAGCCAGATTTCACGCCACCACGAATAAATACTTCTTGGACAGCTCATTCGGCAATCGCTATAACGCGACTGGCAAATAACATTTTCTAAAATGATGCACGGGTTTTTGACGGTGACTAATTTGCGGGTTTTTTCATCCAGGAAGATGGTTACCCGTTTTTTAACACGAAAAATGCGGCCACAATAAGGCACCATTTCAGCGTCGAAGTCCATTCCCCTATTTTTTCCACTCGTGGTCAGCGTGGTCAGAATCTCATTGTACGATTTTATTCTAACCAGTTCGCCCGGTTGAAGATTGAGACTGAGCGTTGGCGTGGGTTGGCCTTCAGGTATTTTTCCAGGTCTTCGAGGATAGGGCCCCCACAAAAACTCAAAGACATCATAAAACCAGCGCATGGCACGACCCACGCCTATGTAGGTACGCACTCTACTAATAGTCGAGAATGCACCATAAGCAAAACCCTTTAACAGGCTACTTATACTGGTATTTCCAGAAGTGTAGTCTTCTATGTATTGCCTGACATCCCACCAGGAAAGCGGGTGGGTAAAGTCGGGTATTTCTGTTGCCTGACAGGTATAGATGATTTCATTGTCTTTATTTAACGCATGTGTACCCGCAGAGACATCGGCCTCGGTGCAAGCCGCCTCGTTTACTGAGGCTAAAGCACTGCTATCGTCGTCAACACGTTTTAACCAAGCTTCCTTCCAGTAGAGCAGGCAAGTATGCTGGCAACCGCCATAAGCTGCGCCATCGCAGCGAAGATCAAGATGAACGCCATTGGGTAACGACCTGGATTGCATGGTGTAAACAAAGTCGCAGGTTTTATGCGCCCGTTTGTACACTTTGAACCTTTTTCCACAATATTCAAACATCTGGGGCATGAATGGCAGCCCTTCCATCCGACCCATTTTGTCAAGCGTGCCTAGGATTTCTTCCTTGCTGCGCACTTCTATCCATTCACCAACCTGCATATTCATAACGGCTCCCTTGTGTGTAAAATATCAGATCACTATTTTGCGACAGTAAAAACCTTCGGCATAATGCTCAGTGGCATTGCATTCTATGCCCCTCAGTCTTAGCAAGGCGAAGAAAGCCTCTTTGCTAAACCAGTGGTGATTGGCTTGCGATTTGAAAGACTCAAGAATATGCGCTACTTTTTGCTGGCAAAGCGCATCATCCAACTGAACGAAAAAATTGGGATTACCTATATCGCCGTCATATTTCATAATCTCGTATTCGAGTATCAGGTGATTCCTGAAGGTATTCCAGGTCAGTTCTGAAATGAGACGATGATCCTGATGCAGATCATGACGATAATGGGTAAAAATAATATCGGGCTGAATAGTCTGTTTTAGTGTTTCAAAAAAAGCTTTTATTTCTTGTCCCGCATAAGGGAAAAACCCATCCTTGAAGCTTTCTACGATAATGTTTTTTTTGAGGCTATTTACCAAGAATTTATTTGCACTTTCAAATGCTTCCGCATTTCTTATGCCACTTGAGCCGAAAACAACCCAATGCACTTCGATATTATTATATTCAGCTAAAAGCCGTAGTATCGTGCCGCCACAACCGATTTCTATATCATCACTGTGAGCACCTAAACACAGTATTGTGAGAGGCTTATCATTTTTAGGAAAAATTCCAATTGTGTTCATTCCACAGTCCTTCAAAAAACCAGATCAGTTTTTCTTCCAAATTTCCCAGGGTGCCTTTCTATTTTCATACATTTCATTGAGTTCTTTTTGTTCTTTAAAGGTATCCATGCAATGCCAAAACTTGTCATATCGATAGCCCATTAAATTATTTTCAGCAATGAGGCGTTCAAAAGGTTCACAAACTAATTCTTCACCTTCTTTCATATACTCAAAGAGTTCTTTCTTAAAAACAAAATAACCGCCATTAATAATAAAATTGGTATCTTTAACAAATTCTATTTTTTCAACCCTATCCGTATCGGTGAGGGTTACCACTGAAAAACTTTGCGAAGGTTTAACGCAAAGAAAAGAAGCCACTTTTTCGCTTTGTTTAAAAGCATCGATCATTTCAGGTAGCGGTAAATCCGATAACCCATCAGAATAATTCGCTAAAAAATACTCCTCTCCCTCCAGATATTTCTCAACAGCTTTTAATCGTTGGCCAATATTTGAGTTTATCCCCGTATCTACGCAGGTAATTGTCCAATCTGCAATATCGCTTTGTTGTAGACTAATATCCTTACAGCCATTTGACAGCGTAAAATCGTTAGTCACACATTCATTATAATTAAGAAAAAAATCCTTGATGGTGTCGGCCCTATAGCCCAGGCACAATATAAAGTCTTTATGCCCATAATAAGCATAATATTTCATAACATGCCAAAGTATAGGTCTATAGCCTATATTAACCATTGGCTTAGGAAGTTCACCAGAATGATCTCGTAAACGGGTTCCAAGTCCTCCGCAAAATAGTACAACTTTCATGTTAAATATTACTCCATCAATAAATTAACGCATCTATTACGATACTGTCTTGTTAGTTAACAATAATGCTATTCAGATTATTCATCCATAACCGATAGGTATCTATACGCGTTTTTCAGCCCTTTTAGTTTAATAAATAATGCTCACTTTATTAAACTAATCTGAAGATATATAGATACTTATGCCCATAAACTGAGCTTTGCTGTAGTCCCTACAGATTTCCATTTAATATTAGGCACAGTAAAGTTGTAAAGTCATACTACCTTAAATAAAGGTTCGTAGGGTGTCTAGTATGTAAAGTAAGGTGACAATATTTTATAGATTGATTATATATATATAAGAATTCAGAACAATACGTATAAGTACCTATTTGCTTAGACCTTAGAAGTTACGTCCTGTGGGCGTGGAACACTAAGGCCTAAGCGTAAGACAGCAAAATGATACATTGATAATGGTAATACAAGCTTAGTCTAAATTTTCGATTTCAGTGACTACTGGTTTCATATCATTTTGTTTTAAGCGTGACATTACCGTTTTAACACTGTCCAAGCGTGCATAGGGTCCTATTTTGACGCGATACCATATAACATCACCCACTTTGGCTTTATTGATTTTTGATTCGATACCCATTAAAGCCAGTTTGGCACGTAGTTGATCGGCTTCTTTACTCGATTTAAAAGAACCGGCCTGAATAACATAGTGGGTGTTTTTGGTTTTACCCACGCGCTCTTCACGGGCGCGAGTCTTAATTTCATGATCGGCCACCACCATTTCTTTTTGCGGTAAAATGGTGTAAAAATCAAATTGTGGGGGTTGCGGTTCTTTTTTAGGCTCAGGTTCTGCTTTTTTCTGGGTTTCTATTTTTGCCAAATCGGCTGTTGTTAGGGTTTTTGTAAGCGTTATCGCACCTGGCTTGTTGTCCATGCTGCGTAAATACACCAAAAAAACTGCAAACGAAATAACCAATGCGGTAATCAGCATCCATTTTAAGGGGCCGATTTTAGAATTTGCTTGCGCACGCTGTTTATACGGGGTGTTCGTATTTTTATTATTTTGTGCTCTGTGTTTGTAGTCTCTGGCCATTACCGTTACATTGATTCAGGTGTTGTGATGTTAAGTAGCCCTAATCCATTGGATAAAACCTGTTTTGTTGCGCCAATCAGATTTAAGCGTGCATCACGAATTTGTGCCTCATCAACAAGAAATTGATGTGCATTATAGTAAGTGTGAAAAGCAGTCGCCAGCTCTCGCAGGTACTGAATTAATTGATGGGGTTCATATTGCAGCGCTGCACGTTCTAACATTTCTGGGTAGCGTGCTAGAATGCTGATGAGTGCAATTTCATGCTCTTCAGTTAATAAGTTTAGGCTATTCATGCCCAACGGCAAGTTTCTTTCCCAACCTTTACCATCTAATTGTCGAAACACGCTGCACACCCGTGCAAAAGCATATTGCACATAAAACACCGGGTTTTCATTGGATTTTGAGGTTGCCAGCTTTAAATCAAAATCCATGTGTTGTTCTGAGCGGCGCATCACGTAAAAGAAACGCGCCGCATCCTTGCCGACCTCATTACGCAGCTGGCGTAAGGTGACAAAATCGCCAGAGCGCGTCGACATTTGTATTTTTTCCTCGCCACGGTACAGGGTTGCAAATTGCACCAGCAATACTTTTAATTTGGATTCATCGGCACCCAGGGCGGTGATAGCCGCCTTGATACGGGGTATGTAACCGTGATGATCGGCACCCCAAATATTAACAATGTGATCAAAACCCCGATCAAGCTTATTCATGTGATAAGCGATATCGGATGCAAAATAGGTATATTGGCCATTTTCGCGTTTGACCACACGGTCTTTTTCATCGCCTAACTTGCTGGATGCAAACCAGGTTGCACCGTCTTGTTCATAAAGATGACCGCCAGCACGCAACCGCGCTATCGCAGTATCCACAGAGTTATCTTCCATCAACTGGCGTTCGGAAAACCACTGCTGATAATTGACCCCAAACTCTTTTAAATCGTCCCTAATATCATCCAGTATGGTCGTTATGCCCATTTGAAAAAAGTCGCGGTATAGCGATGTGCCGAGCAAGGTTTTGGTTCTTGCAATCAACGCATCGATATAGATTTCTTTATCGCCACCTTCGGGTTCATCGGGTGGGGTGCTTTCCAGCACCAGTTCAGCGGGTCTGCGGTATTCATTGCTGGCGCTGTTGTGAATATCCACGGCAATATCGCGGATATAGTCGCCACGGTAGGCATTGCTGGGAAAAGGCAATACTTCACCGCAAATCTCAAGGTATCTGAGCCATATACTGGTGGCCAGAATGTCCATTTGTCGTCCGGCATCGTTAACGTAGTATTCACGATGCACTTTAAAACCCACGGCGTTCAATAAATCAGCAACCGCCGATCCATAAGCCGCACCGCGTCCATGCCCGACATGCAAGGGGCCTGTCGGGTTGGCCGACACAAATTCGACCTGCACTTTTTTGCCGGCACCGATAGTGCTCAAACCAAAGCGTTGGCCTTCATTGTGTATGCGCTTGATAATGTCGTATTGGCTATTGCGATCAACAAAAAAGTTGATGAAGCCAGGACCTGCCAATTCGACATTGGTAACAATGTTGTCCTGGGGCAGGGCAGCAATAATTTTCTCGGCTAACAGCTTTGGATTGGTTTTTGCGGCTTTGGCCAGGGTGAGCGCCACGTTGGTGGTAAAGTCGCCATGACTGGCATCACGCGTGCGCTCCACCACAATCTGTGGTTCTAACGTTTGATCTATTAAACCGCTGGTTTTAAGCGCTCCAAAAGCGTGTAGGAGAAGTCCCTCTATTTTTTGCTTCATTGATTTACTGTGTTGAATATCGACTATAAAGATAGCTGACATTATCCAATATAATAGTGTGTTTATCTATGGTTGTGGATAATTAGCAGGCGCGGTAGTTAAAATAAGTCTACCGGATCAATATCCAGCGACCAGAATAAGCTGTTATTTCGATTGATTTTGTAAATTTCAGGCAGTAACAAGTCAAGTAATTTGTGTAAATTCTGCCTTTTTTGACTTTGAAACAGCATTTGAAAACGATACATACCAGCACGACGCGCCATAGGCGCAGGTACAGGACCTAAAATATCGCTGTAGTGCTTGGCTTCGCGGTTGTGGATTTCGTTCGCCAAATTAATTACTGTGTTTAGGAATTGCTTGGCCAGATCTGCATCGCTTGCCTGCACTCTTAACAGTGCATGATAACTGAACGGCGGTAACAATGCGTCTTTACGTTCATGCAGCGCGGTTTTGGCGAAAGCCTTGTAGCCGCGTTGAATCAGGGTAAGCAGCAAAGGATGTTCCGGCTGGCGGGTTTGCAGTATTACTTTACCGGGTTTTAATTCGCGTCCGGCACGCCCTGAGACTTGTACGATCAATTGCGCTAATTTTTCGGCAGCATGAAAATCAACGCTAAACAAACCACTATCCACATCCAGCATGGCCACCAGCGTCACCTGGCTAAAATGATGCCCCTTAGCCAGCATTTGCGTCCCTAAAATAATGTCGGCCTTGCCGTCGTTAATATCTGACAGATAACGCTCTAATGAGCCTTTCAGTTTGGTGGAATCCCGGTCAAGCCGCACAATGGTTTTATCGGCAAATAAAGTCATCAATAGGTTTTCTACGCGCTCTGTCCCCAAGCCCAAGGGCATTAACTGGTCAGTTTTACAGGCCGGACAGTTTTTAATCAGGCGG
>NZ_FUKJ01000063.1 GCF_900163745.1 Crenothrix polyspora | reverse complement strand
CGCTTAACAAAAAGACTAAAAGAGAGCTTTGATTGATATGAAAAGGTTAATAACTCTATTTTTATTGGTAACGCTGTCTTTTTGTGGCTATGCGTCGGAAGAGATTGAGCTTCAGGACGCTAACATTGATCTCAGCGATTCCAAATCATTGGAACGTGGTGCCAAGCACTTTGTAACCTATTGTTTAGGTTGTCATTCCGTTAAGCATATTCGTTATCAGCGTATGGCGCTGGATTTTGGGATTGATGAAAAGCAATTGGTAAAGGATGTTGCACCTGAGGGTGCCGGTGTTTACGACCAGATGTACACGGCCATGAATAAGCATGATGCCGAGAAGTGGTTTGGTGTGCAGCCGCCTGATTTGTCGCTGATTGGCCGTTCGCGCGGTGCAGATTGGCTGTACAGCTATCTTAAAGGTTTCTATGCCGACAAGACCAAGCCTTTGGGCACCAACAACACGGTTTTTAAAGATGTCGGTATGCCCAATGTATTTTGGGAGTTGCAAGGTCAGCAAAAACCGGTCTTTCATCTGGTCGATGGTCAACAGCAAATCGAAAAACTGAGCATGATTGAACCGGGTAAATTGTCTGAACAGGAGTTTGATCTTCTGGTCACCGATTTGGTTAATTTCCTGGTGTATGTCGGCGAACCGATACAATTGGAAAGGCAGCGCCTGGGCAAATATGTCTTGTTTTTCCTGCTGATATTTTCAGTGATAGCCTACAAGCTCAAGAAAGAATATTGGAAAGATATAGACTGAGTGTGAATTGAGAAAACAAGGATGTTTTCTCGCAAAATAGCCTTTACCAATTCTGGATGCGTCCGGTAAAAAACTGACCTTTTATGCTATAATCGTCATTTTTACTGCCCTACATGTCCGAAGAGGTTGTTATTTGTGGCAAATATTATTACGCGTAAATCTGTGATGACACTTTTTTCTTCGCCAACCTGCGCGATGAGTCACGCGGCTCGCTTTGTTCTGCATGAGAAAGCGATTGTTTCAGACATAGAATATTATGACCCGAATGAACCCCCGGCTGACCTGCTAGAACTGAATCCAACGGGGACATCGCCCACACTGATTGAGCGGGATTTGGTGCTTTATGATTCGCGCATCATTATGGAATATCTTGATGAACGTTTTCCGCATCCCCCTTTACATCAAATGGATCCGGTTTCTCGCGCTACAGCCAGAATGTTGATAAAACGCATTGATCAGGATTGGTATCAACTGCTGGACGAGATCATATCCTCAGGTGAAAAAAAATCCGCCAAAGCCAAAAAAATGCTGAGAGAAAGTATCTTGTCTTCAGCACCTATTTTTGCTGCCAAGCCGTTTTTCATGAGCGATGAGTTTTCACTCATAGACTGTGCTATCGCGCCGTTATTATGGCGTTTGCCCAGTATTGGTATTGATGTCTCCACGCCTAATGATGTGATTACCAACTACGCGCAACGTATTTTCGGTAGACCGGCTTTTAAACGCAGTCTCAGCGAAGCTGAAAAAGAAATGGCCGCCTCCTCAAAGTGAGTCTGACATGACACCTTTAAAGCCTTATTTAGTCCGTTCTATTTATGAATGGATTATTGATAACGATTGCACACCGCATCTGTTGGTGGATGCAACGCATAAGAAAGCGGTTTTGCCGATGCAGTTTGTTGAAGATGGCAAAATTGTTTTGAATATCAAGCCTGCTGCGGTAGATGCGCTTTTATTTGGCAACGATGAAATTGAGTTTAATGCCAGATTCAGCGGTAAGTCCATGTATATTCTTGCCCCGATGAAAGCAGTTTTGGCCATTTATGCCAAGGAAAGCGGCAAAGGCATGGTTTTCGATGCGGAAAACGTCGATGACAACGATTATGACGATTTACCACCCGATGATACACCGCCGCCAAGGCCGACGTTACGGGTGGTTAAATAATCTGATCTTGGCTGTTAGTCAGTGCCGTTTACTTATGTGCATTCTGCAAGCATTCAATAATCTTATCAGCAAACCGGCTACAGGTGACTTCCGTTGCGTTATCCATTAAACGTGCAAAATCGTAAGTGACCTGTTTGCTGGCAATCGCGCCATCCATCGCATTAATCAGCGCATCTGCCGCTTCCTGCCAGCCCATATAGCGCAGCATCATTTCGCCTGACAAGATTAATGATCCGGGATTGACCTTGTCCAGATTCGCATACTTTGGTGCCGTGCCGTGCGTGGCTTCAAAAATGGCTATGCCGGTTTGGTAGTTGATATTGCCCCCTGGCGCAATACCAATGCCGCCCACCTGCGCCGCTAACGCATCCGACAAATAATCACCGTTCAAATTCAGCGTTGCAATCACATCAAACTCTTCAGGGCGAGTCAGCACTTGTTGCAAGGTAATATCGGCAATGGCATCTTTTATTAAAATCTTTCCGCTCGCCAGCGCATCGGCCTGTTCCTGATTGGCCGCAGCTTCACCTAGTTGTGCTTTGGTTTTTTCCCATTGTGCCCAGCTATAAGTCTGTTCGGGATAATCGCGTTCGGCCAGCGCATACGCCCACAGACGAAATGCACCCTCAGTGAATTTCATAATATTGCCTTTATGGACAATGGTCAGGCTTTTGCGCTTATTGACGATAGCATAGTCAATAGCTGCTTTAACTAAACGTTCCGTACCTTGTTGTGAAACTGGCTTGATACCAATGCCGGAGCTTTCAGGGAAACGAATTTTGCTAAATTGGTCAGGAAAATGTTCTTTTAACAACGCCAGGAAAAGTTTGACTTCGTCACTGCCAGCGGCAAATTCGACACCCGCATAAATATCTTCGGTATTTTCCCGAAAAATGACCATATCCACGCCACCAGGGTTCTTAACCGGTGACGGCACACCTTTAAACCAGCGTACCGGACGTAAACATACGTACATATCCAGCAATTGCCGCAAAGCGACATTTAACGAGCGTATGCCGCCACCTATCGGTGTTGTTAACGGGCCTTTAATAGAAACCTTATACTCTCTACACAGATCGACTGTTTCATCCGGCAACCAGGTTCCGAACAGTTTAAAAGCTTTTTCGCCAGCATACACTTCTAGCCAGTGGATTTTTCGTTGCCCCCCATAAGTACAGGCAACCGCCGCATCTAAAACGCGCACCGTAGCTCGCCAAATGTCAGGGCCGGTACCATCGCCTTCTATAAACGGAATGATTGGGTTGTCGGGCACAATAAGTACACCGTTTTCTAGTGTGATGACACCGCCGTTCGGAGGTGGCGTAAATGAAGGATGAGACATGGCAACTCCCGAAATAAAATGACAATCGATAACATAACACTAAAGAATGTTCTGTGCATCATAAGAAAAGGGCATAATTAACAGCACTTGTTTAGTTCCCCTCTTTGAAAAAGAGGGGTTAGGGGAGATTTATTAGAAAAATCCCCCTCAATCCCCCTTTTTCAAAGGGGGAAGTGAATACTTACACAATTAACATAGTACTGTTTTTATTTTTAAAGCCAACGGTACGAGAGATTTGTGCATGGGCTAATGAGAATATCGCTTCAGTCAATATCGTTTTCGAAGTAACGAGATGTTTTGCATAATTTTTCTTAGCCGCGCTTAAAATTTGCCAACTTCAGAGACTCGAATGTTATGAATCATATTGCTTTAAAAATGTTGTTTGGCGACAGGGGTAAGTATTTTGGTATTGTTATGGGCTTAACCTTTGCCTCGCTCATCATGACGCAACAGCCCGCAGTTTTTTTAGGTATACTCGCCCGCACTTACAGCTTTATATCGGATACCGGCTTGCCTGATATTTGGGTGATGGATGCAAAAGTGCAGTTTGTCGACGACATCAAACCGTTGCAGGATACTGAACTCTATCGGGTACGTGGCATTTCCGGCGTGGAATGGGCAATGCCACTGTACAAGGGCATGCTGAAAGCACGTCTCACCGACGGCACTTTTCAAACCTGTAATGTCATTGGTTTGGATGATACAACTTTAATCGGTGGCCCGCCGATTATGCTAGAGGGAAAACTGATTGATTTACGGCGTAGCGATGCGGTTATTGTCGATGTTGACGGTGCTAACGAAAAACTGGGCAAACCCAATCCGATTAAAGACGGTAAACCTATACCGCTGAAAGTGGGTGATAGTCTGGAGCTAAACGATCGTCGTGCTATTGTGGTCGGTATCGCCAAAAATACCCGTACTTTTCAGTCGCAACCAGTTATTTATACCACTTATTCACGCGCCAAAACCTATGCGCCAAAGGAACGTAAGCTACTGTCTTTTGTGTTGGTGAAAGCCAAAAAAGGCCAGGATTTAGCAGAGTTAACGCGGCGAATTCGAGCAACCACTGGCCTGGCTGCTTATACCCAAAACGGGTTTAAGGAACTTACCTATACCTATTTCTTAAAAAACACCGGTATTCCGATCAATTTTGGCACGTCGGTCGCTTTGGGCTTTATTGTCGGCGCGGCGATTGCGGGGCAAACGTTCTACAATTTCACCTTGGAAAATATTCGCCAATTTGGTGTGCTTAAGGCTATGGGTGCGAGCAATAGCATCTTGTTGCGCATGATTTTATTGCAGGCGCTTGTAGTTGGCAGTATTGGCTATGGTTTAGGTGTCGGTTTAACGGTCTTGTTTGGCCATCTCACGCGCAATACCATTCTGGCTTTCAAATTTCCCTGGCAACTACTGATTTTTAGTGGCACAGGCGTTGGCCTGATTTGCATGTTTGCCGCGTTAATTAGTATTTGGAAGGTTATTCGTCTGGAACCCGCCATCGTTTTTAAAAGCTAATTCGTAACTACTCAGCTGTCCAAAAGATAAGGTACAACGTTTTTATCTATCCACGGAAATCACAAAAAACACGAAAAAGTATGGGTATACTGTCGCAAAAAGAATTATTACCGAAAACTTTTTGTGTCTTTTGTGCTTTCCGTGGACTTTTTTAACATCTACATGAGTAGTTACGCTAATTCATGAATGCAAACAACTTGGCGGTACGTTGCCAAAATATCATGAAAACCTACGATACCGGCGACCAAAAAGTTATCGCTTTGAATGGCGTTGATCTGGAGATAGCCACAGGTGAATTAATGATGTTGGTTGGGCCATCCGGTTGCGGTAAAACGACGTTGATTTCTGTGATTGCCGGTATCCTCGACCAGGATTCAGGGCTTTGCGAGTTATTTGGACACGATTTGTTAACGATGGGCAGTAAAGACAAACTGCACTTTAGGGCGCAGAACATCGGTTTTGTGTTTCAGGCTTTCAACCTGTTACCTGCATTGAATGCGGCTGAGAATGTCTCCGTACCGTTGATTATCAACGGCGTAAAACGCGCGGAGGCAGAGCGCAAAGCCGTTCAGGTGCTGGAACGGGTCGGCCTGGGAGAGCGTGTTAAATCCATGCCATCACAACTGTC
>NZ_FUKJ01000377.1 GCF_900163745.1 Crenothrix polyspora | reverse complement strand
CACAAAGAGCATAAAGCTTGCATGGCTAAAAGCTACGGCTATCAATTTAAAGCGGGATACATCATGCTCACTAATGCCTGGTTTAACGTATTGTCCCAAAGACAGTTGGTGTCATGTATATTGCGTTATTTTAAAAAAAGAGAAGGTATGAATCTGACTGAATTGAAAAATATTATTGCTCAATATTCGAATACTGTTAAGTTAAATCCTAATTTTAGATTTCGTGGACAAGCTGATAAGTCATGGGAACTAGAACCCTCTTTTACTCGCCTAGCGAATAAGAAAAAGCTTGATCGTAATAAAGCATTGCAGTTAGAGCGGGAATGCGTAAATAAATTTTCGATTAGTGCGAGTAAGATGATTTCATTAGATAAAACGATTGATTTGACACTTGCAAGATTCAGATCATCAGATGGTTGGGGGCTAGATTTTATGGGGTGGTTTGCACATATGCAGCATTTTTCCGCACCTACAAGGCTATTAGATTGGACTACGTCTCCTTGGGTAGCTCTATACTTTGCGTGTTGTGAAAGAGAGGATTGTGATGGTGTAATCTGGATAGCAGATTTCTATAAAGTTACAGAACATGGAAACAAAAAACTAAATGGAAGTGCTTTTACTTCCCTTATGACGGATTCAAAGGCGCAAGACATAGTCATTTTCACTTCTATGGCATCTAGTACACACGAGAGATTAGAGGCTCAGCAAGGTTGTTTTTCTATAAGTACAAACCCCCTAAGCAACCACGAAACAGTATTAAATGAATCACGTTGTCTCATTAAAATAAGTATCCCAAAAGAATTAAAGCAGGAACTATTGGGAGAGCTACACCAAATGAATATCACAGCTAAAACACTATTTCCTGGAATAGATGGCCTTGGTAAATCCATATATGAGTATTGTCATTTGTGGGATGAAACAAGTTTAATTGTATAGGCGAGTACGTTAGTAAATGCGACACAAAATCACTTCTCCTACAAATATGCGCAAAATAACCCTCAGCCAAAAACTGCGTTATCACTTTGATAACAGCCTGTCCGGTGGCACAGCCTCACTCATCGGCTGGCTGGCATTGATTACCCTGCTCATCATCCTGGCCGCTTCAACGCTGCTGGTCATTAATCACTGGCAACCGGCCAACGATGCTGCGCCTCAACCTATTAGCGGCATGGTTCTGCCCACGGATGAACCTCTCCCCCCCGATGATATAGCCTTGGCATCTGACACTAGCGCCACTGAAGCTAGTGGCTATTCTTTCCCCGAAGCTGCCTGGCAAAGCCTGATGCGTTCACTGGATGCAGGC
>NZ_FUKJ01000298.1 GCF_900163745.1 Crenothrix polyspora | reverse complement strand
ATACGATCCAGTACGCCTTGGCGCTCGCTATCATCCAGCGCATAAAACACCCGCTTGCCAACATCGATGCGGTACAAAGGCGGCATGGCAACAAAGACGTGGCCAGCGCGAATCATCGGTCTAAAATGCTGGTAAAACAGCGCACAGATTAAGGTAGCTATGTGATTACCGTCCGAATCAGCATCTGCCAAAATACACACTTTGCCATAACGCAGGTATTGCAAATCACTGGAACCTGGCTCTATGCCTAAAGCCACGGCAATATCATGGACTTCCTGTGAAGCCATCACCTGGCTGGATTCCACTTCCCAGGTGTTCAAAATCTTGCCACGTAAGGGCATAATGGCCTGAAAATCCCGGTCTCGCGCCTGCTTGGCCGAACCACCGGCAGAATCGCCTTCCACCAAAAACAATTCGGTACGCTTTAAATCCTGAGCTGAACAATCGGCCAATTTACCGGGTAACGCAGGCCCGGAAGTAATTTTTTTACGGATAATCTTTTTATTGGATTTTAACCGCTTTTGGGCACTGGAAATAATAATTTCGGCAATTTTCTCGCCTTCGGCCGGATGCTGGTTTNNCTTGACCGCCAACACAAAATGGCAGTTTTCCCAGACATCTTCCGGTGCCAGCTTAACACCGCGTGGCAAAATGTTGCGGATGTCGCAAAACTCACGCATGGCTTCAGTTAAACCAGCACGTAGGCCGTTAACATGGGTTCCGCCTTGCGCGGTCGGCACTAAATTGACATAACTTTCGGCCAGTGCTTCTTCAGGGTTTTCTATTGACCAGACGATACCCCATTCCACTGCCTCATGGTTGGCCGCCATATTACCCATAAACGGCGACACCGGACTGAATTCAATATCACCGACACGATCCAGCAAATATTCCCGTAACCCATCCTGATAACACCACTGGTATTCTTCATCCGTGCCATCAACCTTCAGGCTGATTTTTAAACCTGAACACAATACCGCTTTGGCGCGTAAAACATGTTTGAGTTTTAAAACCGAAATCTTGTTGGAATCAAAGTATTTTTCATTCGGCCAGAACTTGACCGAAGTGCCGGTGTTATTGCGCCCTACCGTACCGGTTTCGGTCAATTCGGTGAGCTTATGGCCATCGGCAAATTCTATGCGATAGAGCTTGCCGTTACGCTTAACTTCTACTTCCAGCTTGGCTGACAAGGCATTCACCACCGACACGCCCACACCGTGCAAACCGCCGGAAAACTGGTAGTTTTTATTGGAAAATTTCCCGCCAGCATGGAGCTGGGTCAAAATGACTTCTACGCCAGGAATGCCTTGTTCGGGGTGTATATCCACCGGCATACCACGACCATCATCGCTGACCAGCACCGAGCCGTCTTTGTAGATGACGACATCGATACTTTTGGCATGGCCTGCGATGGCTTCATCGACGCTGTTATCGACAACCTCTTGCACCAGATGGTTAGGGCGGGTGGTGTCCGTGTACATGCCCGGACGTTTCCTGACCGGATCCAGACCGCTTAATACTTCAATGGCCGACGCGTTATATTCGTTACTCATGTGTTGCTGTTATCCCAATGCACTTGTTGTATCCATTTTTATTTTTGTGTGTCCACGGAAAACACAAAAAACACGGAAAGGTTCATGAAATATGAATTCCTTGCGTGATATTAAAGTTGAAAAGCTTAGGTTAAATACCCACAAAAGAACACTTGGTTGTGATAGCTTTTTTCCGTGCCTTTTGTGCTTTCTGTGGACACTAGTAGTATCAATAAACGTGATGAAGCTATTTGATTTTAACCAACACCTCAGCCTTGCCCATATCTGACATATCACCCGCATAGCGCTGCACGCGATTAAACGCCACCGACGCATCGGCAAACTTGGAGTTAAACTTTTTGAACGAATTAAATAATAGCGGCAAAAAGCCTAAAGTGTGCGATCCACAATCATTAAAACTGGCCGACAGTTGCGGTTGATTCCACAGCAACAATGTGCCTCTACGCATGGCATAACCTAAATAACGTCCGGTTTGCCCCATGACGGCAATGGTTCCGGCGGTCATGCGTGAGCCGCAATAGTCGCCGGCATTGCCTTCAATCAAAATAGTACCACGACGTAAGTGATCGCCCACCCGCTCACCGGCGTTGCCTTTGACCAAAACAGTGCCGCCTTTCATGCCCATTTTATTGCCAGGTAACGCAGCGCCCAAAAAATCACCCACATTGCCGCCGATTTCCAGATAACCTTTTTTCATTTCACAAGCCGCATACAAACCCACATTACCAGTCACTTTAATCTCGCCGGTTTTCATGCCCATCGCCAAATAAGCACCGGCATGGCCTTCCACGGTAATGCTACCGCCATCCAGTTCCTTGCCGATAAAATCCAGTTTCCCGAAGCTGTTTTTTATGATAATGGTTTGCGCATCATCACCGGAAATATCAAATACATGATCAACACGCAATTTCAGCTTGCCACTTTGCAGCTCAAGCGCGGCAATTTGTTCCGTCGTTTTGCCTTGTAATAACTGGCATACCAAAGGTGACATATCCACGCGCTGTTTGGGCTGGTATTTTAAGATGAAGGTTAACGCGCTCATGCCATGATCTCCTGTAAGTGAAAGTGGAACGGCCCCAGTTTTCCGCCGTAGTTACCTGCGCTTATGCGTTTGATGCCGTTTGCCGACCCCAAATCGCACACGGCCTGAATGCCGACGCGCATGGCTTTGTCGATGTCTTCTTTGGTTAAACCATCGATGACAATTTCCATGACCGATTCAATTTCCGGCGACAGTTCGGTTTTGGTCATGCCTTTCAGGGTGGGACAAAACGCATCGTTAGTTGACGCATTCAAGGTGGTGTATTTTGAACCGACTTTAGAACCGGATCGCACTACGCCGCCAGGAAACGGCATGATAACACCAGCTACTTTATTCATTTCCTCGATAGCCGCTTCACAGGCGGTCAAGGCTTGTTCTTGCGACTGCGCCAACACCAGAAAGTTACCTCCGCCAATGGCACTGACTTGCCCTGTGGTTGCTTCGGTTAAAAATTCGCCATCCATGACCGGAATACGCCAATAGCGTTTACCGTTGATCACTTTGGCGATTTGGAAGCCGTCGCCAAAATAACGCAAATTTTTGCCCAATGGAATTTTAATATCACTGTCGATACCGGCAAATAATGCCGATGTCGGTGAGGTTAAAACGCATTGCCCGGCGCGGGTTTCCAGCTGTTTTGCCAAGCCTTTGCCACCCATTGCAAAAATCATAACAGCAACGCCAGGACGACCGTCTGGGGTTTCGGAAGCGTCAAGTATTCTATCGATACCGGCTTCACAGCCGCAGGCAATTACAGACGTTGCAAAGCCGGTCATGGCTTGTGCGGCTATCAGCGCCCATTTTTCGTTGTGCGCGGTGATGATGGCGCGGGTGGCTTTCATGGGAAACGCTTCCGCAAAGGTTGCGTCGATGGTTACACCGTTAATTATCATAGTGTTATGCTCATTGTTGAACTATTTTTTTGAGTATTGTAAGTTATAAAGAGTAATGGTGTTTACAGGACTCAAGTATCAATCAGATGTCCATGCAATTCGGGATAATTTTTAAAATGGCCATCAACGCTCATTAATTTAGCCTGATTGTGTAAAGCAGTAGCAATAATCATTCGATCAAACGGATCTTTATGAATATCAGTTAGATTAACAGCCAAACAAGCAATAAC
>NZ_FUKJ01000062.1 GCF_900163745.1 Crenothrix polyspora | reverse complement strand
CTTTGAGTCGAAAATGCCGCTTGATAACCTGCTTCTTTCACAGTATCGATATGTTCCGGCAAATAATCCGCACCGGGCTTACCATTCGGATAGGCAAAATAACGTACTTCTGCGTTTAATAGGCGTTCCAGTGACTTTTTATTGTCCTTTATCTCCTGTGCGGCAACGTATGATCCCAATTTTGCCAAAATGGGATGGCTGATGGTATGCCCACCAATTTCCATACCCTGTTGATGCAGCTGTCTCAATTGCTCACTGGTCAACATTAAATCATCCGGTAATGCGCCAGCTAATTCGGCAATATGCTGGCTCAAGCGTAATCTTTGCTGAGGATCTACATGTTTTAATTTTATGATAATATCCCGCGCCGCCGCTTGCCTTTGTGCTGCCGTAGTTATCGTATAACATCCAAGTTTGATGCCGCTTAAATCTAATCCGGTTTGTGGCATAATTCTAACCGCTTCAATAATGCTGTCATTCCACATGCGGCCACCATCCAAATAACCCGAGGCGATAAAAAAGGTGGCCGATAGCTGATGTTTTTTCAGTATAGACACAGCATTCAACAGATTATCGGCATAGCCATCATCAAAGGTAATGCAGACCGCTCGCGATGGCAGGCTATTGGCCTGTAATTTTTCCAAGGCTTCGGAAACGGATAAAACATTAAAATATTTTGCCAGTAACGCCATTTGCCAACAGAATACAACCTTATCGACCTCACCTGGACGCATAGCATCAGGTTCATTAAGCACTCTATGATAAATAAGCACAAACAGTTTCTTTTGCTTTCCAAGGCCAGACGCTAACGTGAGCAAAGCCTTTAATCCGTACAAAATTATGGCATTCAATATCATGGTATTGTCGTGTATTAGTTAGACGGAATGGTTCGATTCTTTTTACAAGGGGTTTGGGGATTAAACCAGCCCATGCTCATAAACCTGCTGATAATTGAACATCATGGCATCCAGGCTAAAACGTTCTAATACCGTTTGTCTCGCATTCTGGCCATGCTGTTTACGCAATTCTGCGTTGCTCACATAGTCGGCCATGACATCACACAAGCGATGTACATCACCTGGATTAAAAAACTTGCCATTGTAGCCATCGGTAACCAGCTCCACGCTGCCTCCCACCGCAGTGACCATACACGGCAAGCCCGTCGCCATCGCTTCTAAAATCGTGTTGGAAATTCCTTCCGCCAACGAGGGCAACACGAATAGATCAAACGCCTTTAAAATATCGGCAATATTATCGGCCTTGCCAGGCAACCATAGATTTTCTGTTAAACCCAATGAATCAGCCAGCTTGCGCAATTCGTCAAACAGCGGCCCCCCGCCAACAATAGCCAAACGAAGACAACTAGCCTTATCAGGGTGTTTTTCTAATAAACCGGCAAAGGCTCTCAGTAAAGTAGCCTGATCTTTAACCGCCTGCAATCGTCCCACAGTGCCAATAACTATCTTATCCGGACTCTGGAAATTTTCTGGTAAAACACTGCGTGGCTTATCACTTGCCGGGGTAAAGCGCCCCGTGTCAACCCCATTGTAAATCTGCGTAATACGGGTAACAGCTACGCCGACACGGCCGACCAAATAATCCTGCAAGTCTTTTGAAACGGTAATGTACCGATTAATCAGCGGCCTGTGTAAAGCCCGCAACAAAGCCAGTTTTCGATTACTGCCATCCAAATCATCAACGTCACGACCGTGTTCGCCATGCACACAATAAGGCACACCGGCCAAGCGTGCCGGTAACAGCGCATCAAGACCCGACAGATTGCGACTGTGGACAATGGCGGGTTTAAGGCTTCGACATAACCCAAACAATTGACGACGTAAAGCCCATACGCCAATACGGGATCGATTCAACACCACAATCGAAACATCTTTGCGGACAATACGCTCACGAAACTCCGAATCGTTTTCGATGCAGACAATAACATGCCGAAAACGCGATTCAGGCAGATTGTTAATCAAATTAACCAGACCATTCTCCATCCCCCCCATCAGCAAGTGATGGATAACGTGCATGATTAATGGTCGCTCATCTACCACCATACCAACTCCTAACCTTGAACCTTTTGCGAAATCGACTAACGTTTTTTACCCTGTAACCACAACTCCAGCATCATCAATACCCAGATTAATTCACCGTAATAGGCGGCATGAATGCTCTGGTGCATCTGGATGGCGTGATCAAGAAACTCTGCACGAAAATAGCCACGTTGTTTTAGGCTGCTAATGCTGTCGTAGGCAAGCTGCTTTAAGGGCTGATGGTCTTTCAACCAGATACCAAATGGCAAACCAAAGCCGTGTTTTGATTTGTTTATAATTTGTTCTGGTAGAAAATCACGCATAGCCTGCTTATAAAACCAACGCAGTTGCTGGCCTTTCAACTTTAAGGCCGATGGAATACGACACGACAAGTCAATAATGTCTCGATCCAATAACGGGTACTGCACATCAACACCCGCCATCTCACACATTTTATTCACTTTGACCAAATCGTTATCATGCAAGGTGGTTTTCCAATCCATCACCATCATACGATTTAAGCTGCTGGCATCAACCGGCCTTTGGTAAGCGTTACGTAAACTTTGCAGGGGTTTAGCTGTGTCGATTTGCGCCACAAAGCTATCAGAGAATATCTGGCTCACCGCATGCCGATGCAGGAAATTGTAATCTTGCAAGCGATCCGGTAACGGGGTATTAGCCTGATCCACATAGCGTTTGGCTTTAAACAGTACACCTTTTTGCAAGTTGTTCGGCAGTGCATTTAAACAGCCATTTAAGCCAGCCCGCAAAAC
>NZ_FUKJ01000259.1 GCF_900163745.1 Crenothrix polyspora | reverse complement strand
GCTCATGTCTGACCAAAATGTGTTTGATATCTTCCTGTTGGTACAGTGCATCATAAATATGCAACACTGCCCCGCCAGGATAGCCAAAAATGAATTCTACGCCTTCGTCTTTCAGACTTTGAATCAGAATTTCTGCGCCGCTTAGCTCCACGCTAATACCTCAATATACGTAAGATGATTTTTGCAATTTTTTATCAATTATATGCGTTTTAGCAATTTAAATCAGCTAGTTAACTAAAAATAGCCTAATGAACGACAGCAAAATAATTAAATGTAACACTTAACCGTTCATTTTACTGGATTCTGGTTAAAATTGTAATGACCATATCTTACTCTTTAATTAAAAAAGCAGGGGAGGTATAAAAAATGGATAGGAACGATAATTCCAGTGCGCTGTGTTACTTAAAAAATAGGGTGTGCTTTAGAAATAAGCGCCAAAAAACAAAGTGTTAGTCCTGTTTTTATGTGTTTTAACAGAGGGTGTTTGATATGTTTAAATTTAATTGACATTTTGCTTTTATTTTGATAGCCTCGCTTAGCGTCTCAGGTGACTGACTGTTATTGTGTGTTTTTCCTGTATCGGCGCGTTGCTTGGGCTACGTTTTTCAAGAGTCCGAATTTACCACTATTTATTGTGTGAGGGTCGAGATCATGAACAAACATTCAAAGTTATTTTTTCCGATAAGCGTTGTCGCTTTTGCTTTATATTCTGTGCAAGCACTGTCCGCAGTTCCTCCCGTTGATGTGAAGGGAGTGCCTGCTCTTGCCACTTGTGCGCCATCAGCGCCTAATCAGCAAGTTCTGCATTTTGATAAGATCATTTTTATAATAAAAGAAAAATTATTAGCCGCTAGTACTATTGACCAGAACCAGCTTAGCGCATTACCACTTAACTCTGAGCTGGACATCAAGGTAAAGGACAATCCCAGAACGGTTGCTGACCTAAAAGGAAAAATACTCACCTTCTTAGGAGCTGCCTTAGATGAAAAAAACAGATTAAAAATTCAGGTCATCGATGTAGAGTATGCCGTAATCTGCGCTAAACCCCTTAATTAACGAGTTGGTAAAGCGTGGTCGCTATGCGTTAATCTACTAGGCTACTCCACAAACTAAAGCCATGTTCTGTAGCGTTCAGAAGGCCTGATTTATCTATGACGTAGACATTAAAACGCCCGGTAGCAATACCACAAACCGCTGGGCGAATTTTGCCATCTGATTTCTTCAGAGCCGAGAAGACTTTTATGTGTCCCAGTTCTTTTCGCATTTGTGCGAGTGAAATACCTTGTGTACCACAGGCAATACTGCCATCTGATTTGGCTATGACGACTATTTGCGGGGCCGCGCCAAATTTAGGGGGCGCAGCGCACACGTTAACGCGACTTGCCGCATAAAAGGTCGCATTAGACTGTGGCTGTAGGGCGCTTATTTTTTTGGCGAATGCGTCTAACGCTTTGCTAGGCAAGGCATTGCCGGCCCTTTCTTCCACGCATCCGGTAAAATCGCTGTCCAGGCCGTAACC
>NZ_FUKJ01000112.1 GCF_900163745.1 Crenothrix polyspora | reverse complement strand
AATAATATCGATCATCATTTGCTGGCGTTTATTCAGGGTTTCCGCCACATGAACAAAAAGCTTATCCTGGGTTTCTTTTCTCAGCACCTGCATGGACACCACACGTACCGGTTCGCCATTAATGTCGGCCTTAAAAAAAAACGGATGCAACCCGTCTACCTGCTCTACAGCATCAGGTACTAGCGCATCTCCAGCCAGCAAGCCTTTTGCTCTTGAGCTGATTTTGAAATACGTCTTATCCAGATCGTCCCATTTGATGATTTCGAGTGCTGCGGGGGGAAGCTCAACAAGTATATCGGCATCCTTAACCTTAATTTCCTGTGCCAAAGAACGTGCCGAGTCCAGTAACCAGCCATCATAGGTTTTATCCACATAATGCAGGGTAACAAAATAGGATAAAACCGACTCCAGCGAAATAAAAAAAATCAGCGGTATAATCAGGCGAAACAGAATACCGGTTTTAAGGCTTTTCCTTTTAGGCATCAGCGGTCTCCAATAAATAGCCCAGTCCGCGCAGGGTTCTTATTACAGCACCATAAGGTTCTATGCGTTTTCTGACCCGATGAATGTAAACCTCAATGGCATTGTCGGCGAGCGCATCACCTTCCGTCGATAAACGTTGTGCCAGGCGGTCTTTACAAACAACTTTCCCGGCCTGTAGCAACAGTATTTCCAACACGGCGTACTCGCGCGGCGATAGCATCATGTCCTGACCATCGGCCAGAATCCGATGGTCATGGGTATTAAGGGCCAGGCGGCCAATCACAATATCATTATGAAAGCCCCCGTAGCAGCGTCTGATCAGCGCATGGATTCTGGCTTCCAATTCCCTAAGTTCAAAGGGCTTGGCCATATAGTCATCGGCTCCCTGCTCAATGCCTTGTATTCTGTCGTTGATGCCATCGCGAGCCGTTAAAATCAATATTGGCATAGACACTTTACGCCGCCGCAATTGCCGCAATAACACTAACCCATCCATATCTGGCAAGCCCAAGTCGAGCACAATCAAATCGAAGTCTTGTGACAGCATCAGATGCTCGGCGTAAACGCCGGTTGTTGCACACGTTACCGAATAGCCACTTTTGCTTAAGGTATATACTAAGCCATCCGCTAATACGGCATCGTCTTCTACTAGCAAAATGTTCATTTATCTGCTCAAGTGGAGTTGAAAGGTTGTTGAAAGGTTGCACGCATACACTAAACCCATATTAAACGGTATTAAGGTTTTGATCAAAATCATCAGCCTGAAAGAAATTACTCAAAATAAATCAAGCCATTTGAATCATGGAGCGAATACAATATGCAATCGTTTGAAAAATTATTATTGGAAAATAAAGCCTGGGCGAAAGAAAAAAAACGGGTAGACCCTAGTTTTTTTGAACAGTCGGCAAAAGCACAAAGTCCTGAATTCCTCTGGATAGGCTGTTCAGACAGCCGCGTACCTGCCGAAATCATCGTCAATGCTGAACCCGGAGAAATATTTATACACCGCAATATCGCCAATCAAATGATAGAGACCGATTTTAATTCGCTCAGCGTTTTGCAATATGCGGTTTCCGTATTAGATGTCAAGCACGTTATCATTTGTGGCCATTACAATTGTGGCGGCATTAAGGCCGCTTTAGCCAAACAAAATCCCAATCTGGTCATTACCAACAAATGGCTGATGCATATTAAAGACACGTACCGTTTTTATAAAACTGAAATCGATGCCTTACCCACCGAAGAACAGCGTGTTAATCGACTGGCTGAACTCAATGTGATCGAACAAATAAAAACGATCTCCCACACCTCAATTATTCAAGGTGCCTGGCACAATCATCAGCGTCCCTTGTTGCACGGCTGGATCTACGGATTAGCCGATGGCTTACTGAAGCCACTGGTTACACTCTACCCGGACACCCCTATTGATCCTATTTATAAATATGACTTTCAAACAGAGCGCACCTATTAATCATTCACCGCATAATTCAATACTTAACTCAATATGATCCATAAACACATTGGCTTCTATGCAAAGCATTTAAAAAACGATATTCCGGCTGGACTTGTCGTATTTTTGGTCGCGCTGCCGCTTTGTCTCGGTGTGGCCTTAGCCTCTGGTGCGCCGCTATTTTCAGGACTAATCGCCGGTATGGTAGGTGGTTTGGTTGTTGCCTGGGCAAGTGGTTCTCAGCTAAGTGTTTCAGGCCCTGCCGCTGGATTAACGGTTATCGTTTTTAACGCCATTGAAAGCCTGGGCAGTTTTCCAGGTTTCCTGGTGGCCGTTGTGCTGGCCGGTTTTCTCCAGCTTGTGTTCGGTTTTCTGAGGGCAGGCATCATCAGCGCCTATTTTCCTTCCTCGGTTATTAAAGGCATGTTGGCGGCCATCGGCCTGATCCTAATCATGAAGCAATTGCCTCATGCAATCGGTTACGATGCCAGTTTTGAAGGCGATGAAAGCTACATGCAGGAAACCGCATCTTCAACGGTCCAAGAGTTGTTGGGGGCGTTAAACCTGATTTCACCAGGTGCAACACCGGTCAGTGTGGTGGCATTGCTAATATTGATAGTGTGGGAGTCTGCTTTTGTTAAACGCATTGCCCTGCTCAAGATGATTCCTGGTGCCTTGATCGCGGTTATCTGGGGTGTGGTTTACAATGCCGTGGCTTTGCTTAAAGCGCCGGACTGGGCAATCTCCAGCAAGCACTTAGTGTCACTGCCGGTCACAGACAATCCAACTGCATTTCTTCAGCTGTTTACTTTCCCTGATTTCAGCTTTCTGAACAATCCGCAGGTGTATACCATAGCGGTAACCTTAGCGATTATTGCCAGCCTGGAAACCCTGTTAAGCCTGGAAGCCGTGGATAAAATGGATCCTTTAAAACGGGTCGCACCGACCAACCGAGAACTGAAAGCCCAAGGCATTGGTAACATGCTCAGCGGTTTGATTGGTGGTCTGCCAATAACAGCAGTAATTGTGCGTAGTGCCGCCAATGTCAATGCCGGTGGCCAGAGCAAGGTGTCTTCTTTTGTTCACGGCCTGTTGTTGTTGGCCAGTGTCATGTTTTTTGCCCGCTTTCTCAATCACATTCCATTGTCTTGTCTTGCCGCCATTCTGTTGCAAACCGGCTATAAACTGGCAAAACCCAAGCTTTTTATGGAGTTTTTCCATAAAGGCTGGAATCAGTTAATTCCTTTTGTTGCCACTATTGCAGCAATATTGTTGACTGATTTATTAAAAGGTATTGTCGTTGGCATATTGATCGGCCTGTACTATGTCATCCGCGCCAATCACCATGCCGCTATTTCAATGACGCAATCAGGCAACCACTATTTGTTGAAATTAAATAAGGATGTCAGTTTTCTTAATCGGGCATTGCTGAGAAAATTTCTCGGACAAATTGATGAAAACAGCATGTTGATTATCGACGGTTCGAAAACTCGCTTTATCGACCATGATATTCTCGAAACCATTGAAGATTTTTTGCAGGCCGCGCCAGATGCCAATATAAAAGTGGAAGCCATCGACTTGAAAGGCAAAGAAAAAATCAAATATTCAGAGGACTAATCTAAACCTGCAAACATTAAGATTAGGGGTTCGTCACCGTGAAAGGGTTGGCGTTACGTAGGCTAAATGCTCGCAAGGCAGAAAACAATTTAGCTACCTTATGCCAGCCCTTTCACGGTGAAAACTTAATAGATGATTCTACAGCGAGCTATCATTTGTTAATCAGACAACAGGCTTATCTGAGGCTAACTATTGTGGTATTGCCAAGACTTTCAATCAATAATCCTAAAACTACCATAAAACTGGTATTAATACTGGTCGCCCTGGCTTTATACGACACGCTATGGGATTTGTTTTTATCGCTGCTCCACTTTGTGCTGGGAACGCTTCATATCTTGTTCGAGTTTTGCGAACACACGCTCGAAAGGCTTATTGAGCATCTTTTCCACACTGATCCGCGTGCCGCCGAAATTATTGTCTTTTATATCATGCTCACCATTGGCGCTTACGCTGCGTTTAAATTGATGCAGGCGTTACCACATTGGTATGGCAAATTAGCCGAACAACTGGCTGACTACTGGCATCAAGAAAAAACTAAAACCGTAAGCACTTGGCAGAATCAATCTGTAAGCAAAAAAATACAATGGGGATCAGTTGTCATAACCAGTGCGCTTGTTATAGTTATGTGGCTTATTAGCTGACGACATGAATTCGCCAAATCAATTTAGTCAGCACAACAGAACCCATCAACACATCTAATCCGATTGATTCTATCCAGTAGATTGCCTGGCTTTGTGTTGCAGCACATTCATTTTATTAACCAGTTTTTCCATAAACCCCAAACGATTACCTTCCCAATACAATGGCTCGCCAATAAACGCATCGATAAAAAAAGGCACCAACAAGAATTCGCCTTTAGGCAGACATTTCCCCAAACCATGAAAGAAAACCGGAATAACCGGCGTATTGGGACAGCTACTGACCAAATGAGCAATACCGTTTTTCAGTTTGCCCATGTTTTCCGGCTCACCGCGCGTACCTTCAGGAAAAAGAATGATTATGGCATTATCACGCAACGCGTGTACCAAGGGTGCTAACACCGATGCGCCTTTTTCTGCGGGGTGGCGATCAATCGGGATAATGCCGATAACGTGTAACGAAAACCATTTCAGAAATTTGTTTTTCAGAAAATAATCGCTGGCCGCTACCGGATGCACATCACCGATAACACGCCATGGGAATAAAGCCATCAACGCCAGTGTATCCAGATGGCTGTTATGGTTGGCAACGATAATGGCAGGGCCTGATTTTGGCAAATGCTCCCTACCTCGTGCATTGATGCCGAGCAGCACCAGTACCAAAGGTTTTACCAGCAACACATAGAATAAATACCGCAACATAATCAATATTTGAGCCGGATTGTAAGGGCTGATCGCCGCCCATTTTGACAACAACCGAGCTTATTCATAGAGACAATCACTCAACTCGGGCACTGTCTGTAACTTTAACTTGTGAATATTATCAGCATCACCATAAAGGGATTCACCGCTTATTTTTACGCGGGAAATATTATTATCGTGAACCATTTGAAAAGCTTTATCGAAATCCGCATTAACGAAACCCCTTACCAGATGAATACATAAACCATAAACTTCCGAGTAATTATCAACACTACCAGAAGCACAAGCATTGATTTTGTCGGATACAACTTTTATGACCGACAAAAGAGACCAGTCTTGATGCCAGAAAACCGGCTTATCGACAACATCTCCCCCTTGCGTGGCAATGGCCGCCAAGGCGACATAGGCAAGATTAACCAGTCCGCCCAATATTTCCGGCATATCCCCCGCTTTCATGGCTTTTAGCACGTCACTGCCAGCGTCCATAAGCAATGCCTGATACCTGATAATCTCCATATCCGGCAATCGCGGTATCGATCCTGGCTTAGCCTGCGAAAATAACAAAAGGCCGTGAAATTCTCTCACTGATTTTAGCTGTTCATTCATGACGTTATCCCCTCTATGCGACGATTAACGGAAAATTCGTAAATTTATACTTATGCCTATCTTTGACAACAATAGCCTTAATCGTTCAAAGCAAGGCTTATCAGTAGTGTAAAAAATAGGCATAGTGAAAAAACAGCGGCGCAGTATAGGTCAAGCTATCCAATCGATCCAATAAGCCGCCGTGCCCTGGTAATAGACTACCGCTATCTTTCACACCTAAATCACGTTTTAAAGCCGATATGGTGACATCACCGACAAATCCGGCAATACCAATTAAAATGCCTGCGCCGATGGATTCCAGTTGCGTCAGTGGCGTTAACCACGGTGCCAAAACAACCGCCAAGACCATTGTGGTGATGACCCCACCCAAAAAACCGGCAATAGTTTTATTAGGGCTGACTTTGGGCACAATTTTGCGCCGTCCAAAGCTTTTGCCCCAGATATATTGGGCAACATCGTTAAATTCGGTAAGAAAAACCAGATAAATCAGCAAACCCATCGCGCCACCGGCTGGATTGTGTTCCGGTGGCAATACCAGCATGAACGCTGTATGACTCAAACTGAACACGGTAATCATCAAGCCCCAGTGCAGCGTGCCGATTGCGTGCAAAAAGCCTTGGGTTTGGCCGATCAGAATCATGCGCATCGGCAAAAATAAAAACACATAAACAGGAATAAAGATGATGAATAGACCATACCAGCCCATCCACACCCAATAAAACTGCACAGGAATGGCAAGATAAGCCCAGAATAAAACGCGATGATCGGCGCGGCGGGTAGGAATTAACGATAGGTATTCTTTAAAAGCCAAAAAACTGACAAAACCCAATACAACAACCGAAACTGTACGATTAAACAGCACGGCCACCGCAAATACCGCAACAATCAGCCACCAAGTTTTAATCCGCTGACGCAACTCAGTGTAATCACGCTCTGGTTTCAAACGTTGCAGTGTCATTGAGATCAAACTGGCGACAACGAGTAGTACACCAATAGCTATAAAAGCGATTTGTACACTGTGCGGTAAGGCGGCGCTCATTGCCCGACTTCCAATAGCGCATGTCGAGCCCGATTAATAATCGTCCACACAGTGAGTGCCAAAATAACCGCCAGTAAACCATTCAACCACCCACCAGGCGCTATGCCACATCCTAAAACCAGCGCCACAGCACCAAATACAAAAGCGCGATCACTTTTACCCATAGGCCCATCATAGCGACGGGTCGCGCCAATCTGTACCGCAATCACCCCCATCATTTCGCTGATGATAGCGAAAATAACCAGTAAAACGACTAGCCATAATGACACGGTCGGCAATAGCGCAAACGGCAGATACAGCGCCACATCGGACAGCACATCGGCGATTTCATTTAAAATGGCACCCAGGGCGCTCTTCATATTGTGTTCATGGGCTAACATGCCATCGATGGCATTGAGCGCCATGCGCACAAATAACACCAGAGGAACTGCCAAAAATACCGCCGGGTGTTTATGCAGCATGGCGAGCAAGCCTCCGGTTAATAGCGACAAAGCCAAAGCTGCCAGCGTCACCTGATTGGCAGTAATATTGCGCTCCGCCAGTTTCTGGGTGATAGGCCGGAGCAGGCTTTGAAAGCGGGGTTTAAGATCGTAAACAGTCATCATTCCATGCTCCGAAAGTAGATGTGCTTAACGCAATTTCAATTGGCTGCTGGCCAACTCGGTAACGGCGGGGTAGTTTATTTTTCCAGTCACCATAATGGGAATCGCATCGACGACGAGGATTTTTTTCGGCAGCAGAATGTGTGCAATACCCGGTGAAGCCTCGGAAAGTTGGCTGATAGAGGCTTGCTTTTGGGTGGTTAGCAAAATCACTAGCTCACCTTTTTTAGCATCGGGTATGCTAATGGCCGCGTGCAGCGCTGTCGGCCAGGCATGGGTAGCCAACTGCTCTACTGCCGTCAGGGATACCATTTCGCCACTGACTTTGGCAAAGCGTTTGCTGCGGCCACGGATGCTGATAAAACCATCCTCATCCACATGAACAATATCGCCGGTATCGTACCAACCTTTGCCGTAGATGGATTCCGGTGGAATCAGCACACCAGGATTATCATGCAGCAGATAGCCCAACATAATATTGGGGCCGTTCACATGTAATTGTCCCGCATCGCTGATACCCGGAATTGCTTCAAGCTCATAGCCCATGTCCGGCATAAATCGCCCTACCGTACCGGCCTTGTAATCCATTGGCGTGTTGACGGCAGTAACCGGCGCAGTTTCGGTTGCGCCATAGCCTTCTAAAATGCGAATACCGAACTTATCTGCCCACAGTTCTCTGGTGCTGTCCTGTAATCTTTCAGCACCGGCAACCACGTAGCGCATTTTATAAAAATCATAAGGATGGGCTTTTTTGCCATAAGCCGCTAAGAAGGTATTCGTGCCAAACAGAATAGTGGCATTGGTTTCGTAAGCCATTTCTGGGATAACCGTATAGTGTAACGGCGTTGGGTAAAAAAACGTCTTCATGCCGCTAAGCACCGGCAGCAATGTGCCGACGGTAAAACCGAAAGAATGGAACATCGGCAGGAAGTTGAAGATCACATCCTGGGGATTAAAGCTGATGCGTGCAGAAATTTGTTTGTGATTGGCCAGAATGTTGGTATGGGACAGCACCACACCTTTAGGCGTACCTTCTGAACCGGAGGTAAACAAAACTACCGCCGGATGATCTGGTGTAACCGCTTTTTTGGGATACCAATACACAGCTGTTTTAGCCTGTATAACGGCCATGGCCTTATCTAAGCCAGTCATTTTTCCGGCCAGGTCTTCCAGATAAACCAGCTTAACCTGACAGCTGAGCGCCTGTGCCTGCTCTTCAAATTTTCCTGCTTCGATAAAGCGGCGCGAAGTTAATACCGTATTAACTTTCGCAGTTTGGCACGCGGAAATCATACCGGCTGAACCGATGGAATAATTCATCATGGCCGGTACGCGGCCATGCAACTGCAATCCTAGAACCACGCACAGGGTTTTGGTTGAATTGGGCAAAAAAAGCCCGACATTTTCGTGCGGTGAAGTGATTTTCTCTATGACATTGCCGATAGCGATGCTGCGAGTGATTAACGCGTCATAAGACAAAGGCTGACGATCCATGTCTTCTGCAACCGTATGCTTACCGCCATGTATGGTGCGTGCTTCCAGTAAACCAGCAAAAATAGTTTGTTGGTAATTGCTGGTAGCAAACATCATTTCGGTCATGATGTCGGTAAGAATGTGGCCGCTGAATTTACGACGCACCTTGCCGCGCATGTCATGTGGCGCGGCAATGCGAGTATGCGGCAAAATTTGTATGCTAATTTTTGGAAATAAACGCAAGCGCACCACTTTGTGCAAGCGCGAAAAATGCGTGTATTGTCCGCCGCTAATACGTACTGGCAAGATGGCTGCTTCAGATTTATCCGCCACCATGCCGGTGCCGTCATAAATCTTCATCAGGCTACCCGTCACGGTAATGCGGCCTTCTGGGAAAATAACGGTTTTGGTATTGGTTTGCAGATGATGAATTAAATCCTTCAACAACATCGGATGCGTAGGATCCATTGGGAACACCTGCGAAAACCTTAAAAAAGGTTGTATCCACCAGCGTTTGAAAATCTGCGTATTAATCGCGAAGGTAATGTCATCGGGGAAAAACAGCCACATCAACAACGGATCAAGAAAAGACGTATGATTGGCAACAATTAACACCCGTTCGCCAGCGTTGTAATAATTTTCAAAGCCTGTGACTTCGACTCTATAAATCAACTTCACTAGCCGACGTAAATTTTCTTTCAACATAGGTTTCTTCCCACTCCAGCCATAATCATCAGTATTCTAGTTCAAAAACAGAATGCTGATTATATACCGCTTAAAGTAGTTTAGGCCTTAACGATTAGAAGGATTGCCTGAACAGGCAGGAACTGATTTTGCGAGTCATCGTGTGCCGCGCCAAGGCAATACTATTTACCAATACAAAAGCTGGAAAAGATCTTGCCCAGCAAATCATCCGATGAGATCTTTCCGGTAATTTCACCCAAACTGTTTTGCGCTTGCCGCAAATCCTCTGCCACCAATTCTCCGGCGCTAATGCGTAATTGTTGTGCAGCACTTTCGACAAATGCGTAGGCTTTGTTGAGTGCTTCAATATGCCGTCTACGGGCAATAAACACGGTATCAGTGGCTTCATTGAAGCCGACACTCTGCTTGAGGTAGTGTTTTAATAAATCCATGCCCTGCCCTGTTTTAACAGACAAATAAATATACGTGCCTTGCGTGGTGTGTTCAATAGCGGGAGATCTGCCGGTAAGATCTATTTTATTGACGACCTTGATGATCTCGATATGTTCAGGCAAGTCGCCCAATAATGATGGATTATCAAGATCTTGTCCATCGACCAGATGCAAGATCTTGTCCGCTTTTTGAATTTCTGCACGGGCTCGACGTATACCCTCTTTTTCAACAATATCATCGCTGTCCCACAAACCAGCGGTGTCGATGATATGCAGCGGCATGCCGTCCAATTGAATGCGCTCTCGTAGGATGTCTCGTGTGGTGCCGGCAATAGGAGTCACAATAGCCGCATCATGTCCTGCCAGCGCATTAAGCAAACTGGACTTACCCGCATTAGGTTTGCCCGCTAACACGATAGTCATGCCTTCGCGCAGCAAACGGCCTTGTTGGGCATTTTTTTGAATGTCTTGCAGGCTCAATAACAGCCGACTTAAACGTTTTTCAACAATGCCATCGCTTAAAAAATCGATTTCTTCATCGACAAAATCAATCGCCGCTTCCACGTAAATGCGAAGTTCGGTTAATTCGTCAACCAACGTGTTAATTTGATTGGAAAACAAGCCTTGCATGGATTTTTGTGCAGAACGTGCCGATTGCTCGGTACTGCTTTCAATTAAATCGGCGACCGCTTCTGCTTGCGCTAAATCCAGCTTGTCGTTAAGAAAAGCACGCTCGGTAAATTCGCCAGGATTGGCAAGTCGTGCTCCTAATGACAATACGCGCCGTAGTAACATATCCAAGACAACAGAACCGCCGTGACCCTGTAACTCAAGAATATCTTCGCCAGTGTAGGAAGCGGGGGAGGGGAAATACAAACTAATTCCCGAATCAATAACAACACCTTGGGCATCAAGAAACGCTGTGTATTGCGCTTGTCTGGGGATAAGGGATTTGGTAAGCAGTTGTCCGGCTATCTCGGTAACCAGACTACCGGAAATACGGACAATGCCGACACCCCCATTTCCTGGAGGTGTGGCGATCGCCGTGATGGTATCGGTGTTTTTGAGCACCTATGCCGTTTTGTTGATCTGCTTGGTAATATAGGTTTGTTGTGTAATTGACAAGGTATTGTTGATAACCCAATACAACACCAAACCGGCAGGGAAAAACAAGAAGAAGATAGTAAAGACCAGAGGAAACATCTTCATGATTTTAGCCTGCACCGGATCAACAGGCGCTGGATTTAAACCCTGTTGAATTTTCATGGTAATTCCCATGATAACCGGCAAGATATAAAACGGATCTTTAATCGACAAATCCTGAATCCACAGCATAAATGGCGCATGACGGAATTCAACGGTTTCACCTAATACCCAGTACAGGGACATAAATACCGGTATCTGTACCAATATGGGCAAACAGCCGCCCAAAGGATTAACCTTTTCCTTTTTATACAGCGCCATCATTTCCGTGTTAAAACGCGGCCTGTCATCGGCAAAACGCTCTTGTAGCTCCTTCAAGCGTGGCTGCACTTTGCGCATGTTAGCCATTGATCTAAAGCTTGATTGCGATAGCGGAAAAAACAGCAACTTAATACAGCAGGTCACACCAATAATCGCAAAACCCCAGTTACCGGTAATGTTATGAATTTTATTCAGCAACCAGTAAATAGGCTTGCCAATAAATGTCAGCACGCCGTAATCAACAGTAAGTTCCAAACCAGGCGCTACTTTTTCCATAATCGGCTGAATTTTAGGCCCCACAAAAAGGTGCGAAGCAAAACTACTGGTTTTGCCAGGCTCAACCGTTACTGCCGGCGAGTAAGAACCAATCACGTATTGACCGCTTTTTAAATACTTGGTGTAAAAATGATTCTCCTGGTCAGCAGGCGGTATCCAGGCTGAGGCGAAATAATGCTGGATCATGGCCGCCCAGCCGCCTTGGCTGGCAACATCAAGATTCTCTTCGACCATATCATCGAAGTCCACTTTTTGGTATTTTTCTTTATCCGTGTAAACAACACCACCGTCAAAAGCTCTCATACCCGTCAGCATACCGCCGCTTTTCTCTTCTTTAACCGGAAGTTTTAATAACTGGCTGTATTGTCTTGCCGACCAAGGCGTGGATGAGGAATTGTTGACGCTTTGCTCTAAACCAATCGTATAACTGCCACGCGTAAAGACGAAGATCTTATTAACCACAAGCCCATTATTGTCTGTCCAACTTAAGGGCACGCTTAGCGTATCTTGGCCAGGTTGCAGATCATAGGCATCTTGTTGGCTGCTAAACACAGAATGATGATCTGGGGCCGCTGCCGCGCCGCTACCGGCAATCAAACCGCTTTGAGCAATGAATATTTTTCCTGGATTGCCGTTGAGCAAACGGATCGGCGTGTCGTTTTTTTCCAAAGTCGGCAAACCGAACATAGTCCGAACTTTATTAACAATAGCATTATCCTTTTCTACAGGGTATCGTAATAAATCCAGGTTTTGTATGCTGCCGCCTTGCAAATCAATCTCAACGGCAATAACATCGGTCTTGACAGTAATGATTTTGGATGTCGGCGTAGCGGTTATGGGTGTCGCGGATTCATTTTCCACAGT
>NZ_FUKJ01000060.1 GCF_900163745.1 Crenothrix polyspora | reverse complement strand
CTCATCCTAGCCTTATCCCAAAGGAGAAGGAATTTTAAGGTGGGGGTCTGAATAATTACAGTTCAGTTAAAGCTAACTGTGCTTTGTTTTTATCGACACCATTAGGATTGGTCGCAAGCCATATACTTAAATGTTCCACAGAGGATTGCGACGCGAGAGTTGGGTGACCGAGATAGAAAAGGCGACGAGTTTCAATTGTATTATTGGTCATTAATTCTTTAAAAAGTATAGTCACCTGGGAATTTAAACTCATAAAATGTAGCCTTTTTTAGTTAGGTTTTTCATATAAGCAGATTTAATCCACCCATTACGAAAAATTAAATTTTACTACCAGCATTAATTCTTCAAGATTAGCTAAATCTGCCGGTTCAACTGATAATTTAAATTCTTTATCCAGTTTAATATCTTCATTTTTACCTTTACATAACTCCCATTCATTATCAATTTTTGTTAACGAAATAGCATTATCATCAATTTTAATTGAATAAGAACCAGGATTATCTTTGATCTTAGCAAGGAACATAACTTCTTCTATGCCTGGATTTTTAATCACCTGAGCCATATAGGGTAATCTAGCTTTATCAATTTTTAACTCCAGTGAACCATTCTTTTTAAGTAAATGCCATTCATTTGGTAAGTCATGTTTCATATTAATAGCGACATGCAAACCTGTCTCATTAATCGCTTGAGTAATATTTTCCAATTGTTTGTTTAAAGATTTTAACGCGGTAGCCTTTAATCGTTCACCACCTTCATTAGATGTGTATTTGATATGGATTATGGCATCTGCAATCGTTGTATAATCATATTGCCTGATTTCAGGAAGCTCTAAACGCCATTTGCTGATAACACCTGCACCTTCAAACGGCAAATAACGTTCATCTTTAAAATTAAGTTCAAATACACCACTATCGTTTTGGGCTGAACTTACTGCGACCGCCCTAATCGGAATAATATAAGTGCTAAAACGTTCATCGGTTTCTTCTGTATTTTCTACATAAGACTTACCCCCAATTGCGGTGTTGCGGAATTTATTCTCCAATAAACTGAGAGTTGCATTTATGCCTGTATAGGGGCCTGCAACACAGGGAATTGATATGGATAGAGATTTAATTCGACGTTTATAATGGCCAGGAAAATCCAAATCAAAAAGTGCTTCGGATATAAAAAACTCACATTTCCCGGTAGCCCTGAGTTGAATTAACGCCAGTGGATCAAGTTGAATTAAGGAAACATGTTTGGTTATTTCGTAATCATAACCTCGTTCGCTTTGATAGGCGGCTTCAAGTTGTTTAAGTCCCACATAAAGCTGTTCACCCGCCAGCAAACCTTCCCGCCCCGCATCAAAATATCCGGCTTGAATGAAATTAGCATTGGTTAGGCCTCTTTCAAAGCAATAGGTTCTTTCGGCTTTTTTGGCTAAATCATAGGCTAGGTTATAAACCTGGTGATACAGGGTTTTTAAAGTACCGCGCATCCAGGTGTACAGTTCTTCGTTGGTGTATTTGTTTTTTAAGAACTCTTCAACTTCATTGGCGTTGTCAATTGTTTTTTGTTGATTGGTAATCTCCTGGTTGGAAATATTGATTCGGATTTCCTGAACGGTAATCTGCTTGTCGATTTGTTTTAGCTCATATCCGGCTGAGTTAGCCTGGAAGATGCGTTCTTGAATGGCTCGTGTAAACCCACCTTTTTTTCCTGCGCTTGTAGAAGCATAAGTTAATTCGCTCGCATCAAGTTGTAAAAACTTAGCCCAGGCTTGTGCAGCCGCACCAAAATTTGAACCCCCAACCGAAATTGACATTCCAATCCCAAAAGGTTGAATATTTCCACTGAAGTTTGGAATGATATGCAAAATGCTTGCTATTTTTTCTGGTAGTGCGGCTTCCAATTGTTTACTTTGGGCCTCGCTTGCTTTATCCATATCCTCCTTTTCAAACGGAATCAGTTTTAATCCGCTGTCGCCATCAACAGTTACAATTTCATTGGGTAGTCCATTAAATTCCGCAGTATCGTTTGGCACTAGACTTTCATCCAAGCCGCTAAGCTTCAAATAATATTTCATCCTAGCTTCGGGTGTTTTGCGGTTTTGCACCAAGCTTTCAATATTTTTTTGCGCTTCTTCCAGTTGTTTCTTCTTGATTTCCATCATTAGATTCTGCATCACACTTTCATGCTTCGCCCTAATGAGTGCAATGGTTTCATTGTCCTTTTTCTCAATGGCAGAAAGCATGGCACCCCCCAATGACTTCAATTCATTACACAATTCCAACGCTTTTTGTAATAAATAATAAAAGCGATAGTTAGGCATCGGGGTATTGAGGTCGTTCAATACTGAGGCGATGCTTAACCCTTGAGCAGCGGCCTTAACCAATAAAGCCGGATCAATGGGCGGTTCAAATAGCGGCAGTTTGCGGAAAACACCTTCAATATTTAAACAGTGGCGAATTTTATAAAGCCGATCCGCCACTGTATCCCAATAGCCCATAAGCTTAGGGTTGTTAGGAATACAGAAATATAAAGACGATGCAATACCAAAAATATTAGCAAACACAATTTCTTGATTAATCGTGCCAGCGGGCAAATCAGTTTGGTTACTAAAGGGTGCCGCCAATTCCAATTCCACCATTGAATTACCAAACGCATCCCATTTGTCGAGTAAACCAATATAAGTTTGAGGTTTTATTTTCCCCCGTTTGGGTATCATCATCGGTTTTTGCCCAAGAATATGCCCAGCTAGAACATACAATTGTGTTGCTTGGTTGATGGTTTCAATCGTATCTTGACGGAACAGGTAATCACCCCAAGCCAAAAGATTATCAATGTATTTCATCACCACCCATTTCATGTAAGCAACGGGGCGGCTTCTCGCTACCACATGCGGCATGAATGGTTTATTCCGCCATTCGTTTATTGCATCATTCTTCTTATTCGGCTTGAGATTATTGAATATACTATCTAGTATGTTCTTACTATCAATTTCGCGGAAAGGCTTAAATTGCCAAAAACGTTTATCAACCTTTTCATCTGGTAACTCACTTCCATCCCAATCCTTTGCATCAGCAATTGGATTGAAGACAAAGTGAAACCACTTCATCGCTTCTTCATATTGCTGCGCTTTGCTCAATGCGTCAGCTAATAGAATCGGAGTATGAAAAAACAGTTCCCAGTTGTAGAGGGAATAAGGGCGCTTCAGTTCATGACAAATGTCGTCGGTTATAGCATTACTGTCATGATCGAATAGACCAAATTCATCTAAAGAAATTGATTGGTTATGTTTAAAAAATTCCTCTAGCCGACCTAAGTTTAACTTATTAAGCAAGTCTTTATTATCTGAATAATAATATTTCAAAGAAAAAATATTAGCGTTTGAATAATCGAAAACTACCTTATTATTTTCAACAGTAAAAACAGCATTATCATTGCCCCAGTTATTATTAGCTATTTGGTAAGATTGAATCTTATTAGATACTTTATGAAACAAAGGGTAATCACTATACTCTGTGAGTATAGTAGTCGCTGGCATTTGAGTATCTGCACCTTTACTTAATCGACTACCACTAAAAGAAAATGAACCAGTTGCAGCAGTATCTTCAATTACGTGATCTTCTACCAATATACTAATTTCATCGTCTGATATTTTCGGTATAAAGATAAATCTATCTAAAAATCTATCAAATTTCTTTGTAACACCTACAGGCACAGTTGGAACAATAATATCTAAAGAAATAGCATCCGAAGACAGTTGTTTCTGAGTCCATTTTTCATTTCGATATTCACTCCATGCCATTTTTATTTCGTAGTAATCAATGGGTTTAGATTTGTTTATACCATCTGCATCATTGCCAAGAGCGTTAAAGCTACCGGTAGCTTCAGGATTCGGTTTAGATTTCCTCATAATTTGTGGAAAGAAAATCAATAAGCGACCGATCCAAACTACTGGAATTAAAAAACAACCATTCGCGGCAACCACATGTGTATTCAGATCTTCTAAATCATAACTTGGAATATCCACCTGCATTTTTTCCCAGGGATACCAATTCATTTCATCCAAGGCAAGATAGCGATAGTAGAAAATGTAAGGGGCATTACGAGTGCGGGAAAAGACGTGGAGTTTAGCATTTTCACTCCATTTCACTTCACCATCCACGGTTGAGCGAGAACCATCTATGTATAAACCGACAACCTCCATATTCGCCACTTCATCCACTTTATAAAGGTAGGATTTCAACGCATCAGTGACATTTTGTTTGCTAATATCTTTTTGCAACAATTCGCTTTCGAGTTCTTTGAAGAACGAACTTTTATCGTCACGTAGATTACTTTCGATCCAATTTTCAGGGTAAAGAAATACCTTCCGGTTAGCTTCCCAGACTCGGTAACGCTGCATCCACTCCCAACGTGATCTGTCTAACAAATCAGGAATAATGCCGTTATGTTCTTCCTCCAAGCCAAGAAAACAACGCTGGATAAATAATTGCACCGACGAAAGTGCTTGTTTGATGCGCGAGGTTTCCATGCAGGCATCCATCTGCACGTCGATCAGGAAATATTCAAACAAACCGTCGGCATCGACGACATTCCAGGCAATTAATTCTGGTTGTTGCAGCAAATAAGCCGTCAAGGCATCGCGTTGATGATTTCGGAGCTGGTCATTCAATGGTTTGACGACCTGTTCCCAATCGGTTTGATTGTAACGGGCACGAATGGCATTTTTTGTGCTGTCCGCAATGGTTCGGCATTTATTAAAATTGGAAGAAGGAATTGCCCAATCGAAAAGTGGATTAATGTCCACGCCGATTTTATCCGCCACTTTCAATGCTTTTTGCAATTTAAGCAGATTTTTTTCATTACGGTAATCAGCTAACTTTGCAATTTTGAAATGATCAGCGGCAATGAGTTTATCAATGCGCTCTTTCTTCCAGGTCGTTAGCTCAACAATTTTATCGCTCAGCTTACTAACGTCAGACGTCGAGTTGTAAATCCAATCCCAAAAATCCAAGATATTGGTTTTGGTTTGTGGCAGTGAGTTACGCAGCCGAGTGTAGGTTTCCAATCGTAGCCATTGGTCTAGGGTCAGGGCATTGAAATCCAAACCATCGAATTCGCTTTTGTGTTCATGCAAAAACCGAATTTCATCAACACTTAACTCAAAACCCAATACGAACATAGCCGCCTTTTTCAAGGCTATTAAGGCGGGTTCTGCTTGCCGAGAAGCAAAATCAGGAATTAATGCTGACGATGGAATACCCGTTATCGCTGAGGCAGGGGTTTTCCAGAATATATTTTTGAGTTCCACACCGGTCGTTGCCAGCTTATATAACTTGCCAGCCTGTAAAAATTTCGCCTCACTCCAGTATTCATCGCTAGGATCTTCCTGCTGTTCAAAAACCAAACCGGCGCCATCCAAACTAATGAGAGGACTGACAGGTTTACCGTCTTTGTCGCTGCTGTGTTTAACAATGAACCTGTAACTGGTATCGACTGCGGGTATCAAATAACCGCTCCAATTCGTTTCAACAGACTTACTGCTGTCCTTGATTTTTTCAAAAATGTTATAAATTGGTTCAGCATTTGCGCCTAGTTTAAGCACACTTGAGACCAAGGTGTCCGTTACTTTGCTGTCTATTTCCGCATAGGCAGCTAAAGTGTCTATAACAAATCGGTGTGTTAATTGCTGGCGTAAATAGGGCAAGAAAATTGCTAAAAACGCGACCCGCTTTTCAGGCGCGGTGTTGGGGTCAGGTGCGCCTTCGGGTATTTTGTCTACTGGAACAACTACATCGCCACGTTTGATAATAGCTTCCAATGCTGCTTTTTCGGCTACAGTCCTGGTTTTTTCATCCGCAAAAACACCAGACAACAGTTCCTTAAATAATTTGGTCTGTTGCTTTTGGATACGGATAAGCGCGGCAGACCAAGCCGGATCTGTACTTAAATTTTTAAAATCGCTTACTTCTGCATCAGTTAAAACCCCAGTAACCTGAATACTGCCTACTGTTTTGTCATATTTCAGTTTTGTTTTTATAGATTTGGCATCGGGAAGCACAAAATCCAAGTTCTTCGGCGCGTTGGTTGTATAAACAGACGTTCCTTCCAATAGCCCCATCAATGTTTCGACAAGACCCGCATCAAAAAGTAAGCTGGCTTTAGCCCTGACCAGATCACTGGTCGCTTGCGCTTGTACATTGGTTTTTTTTGCTTCTGGATCAGTAAGGGTGGGATCAGCAAGCAAATCTTTATGCGCGACATCAATGGCATTCAAACCGTCATACAATGCTTTGCTGATTAATAAAACCGTCTTTTGGCTCGGCGTAAACGGTTTCTTTTCATCATCAACATTTTTGATAATGTAATTGAGTTGTTGATAGTTAAAGCCGGCATCCTCCATTTTTTCCCAACGTTCCATAAAGTTGAACGAGGTGTCAGCATCTTTGAAAATATCACCGAACAAGGGCAAAATGCTGATAAATGCAGGAATTCTTAAGCCTAAAGCTTTTGACAATAAGCGGTAGCGGTACAGCAATGACAAATTTTCCAGAGTCAATTTATCAGCCATACCACTGACTTGCATAATTGCTTGGATATCATCGGCAGACAAATTCAGCGCCGCCATAACAGCCGGAAGGTGATCGAGCAATTTGGCATCACTCGTCAAATAATTCCCTTGGGCATCAGCCTTGAAAACTTTATCGATGCCCAAAATGTTATGGGTCAGGAATAGGCGTTGGTACAGTGATTTTTTACCAGCGGTGCTGATATCAGTCCAAAAACTCAACAGCTTGATGACCTCTAGACCAGTTATGTCCAGCAGTTTTTTGACTGCCACCAATTGGTGTAGCAGCCTTGGATTGATGTCGAACACCTCCTTGCATATATCGTCAGCGCAATCGCTACAGTTTTTGGGATCTTTCGGGTCTTTTGGCTCTTTTGGATCCCCACAGTCACCAACCACTTTCGAGCAATCATCCGCTGCACTATCATCGCAAAGCAATTCACCAGCCCCGCTTGCACTGGTATCACTACTACCACCGCTAATACTAGTCTTAGTCGTTTTAACAACACTCAAGCCAATGATGGCCTTATCAAGCTCATCAATCGTCCAGTCAAGCTTCCGCCATAAACGGATAAAGCGATGAATCTTATCGTATTCGGCTGCGATGAGTGGCGTGCCATCTAAATGTTGCAGCAAGGCGGTATCTAGGTCACAACTGTCTTTTTGTTCCGTAAAAACCAAATATACATTGTCATTAATAACCAGAAAAACGCCTTTTTCACCTTTATCGCCGACAAATGATACTTTTGTCCATTCCATAGGATAAGCAGGGTTATCCGCCACATCTTCAAAGGTTATTTTTCCTGTTTTCTTATCGATAATTCCGATATTTTTTTGCTTACCTCTAATCTCTAACCGACATTCCGCACCCTCTGAACAAAAAAATTATTTAAACTGTAACGCCACATATTTACA
>NZ_FUKJ01000095.1 GCF_900163745.1 Crenothrix polyspora | reverse complement strand
GTAACAACTCATTACCCACAGGTAACCGTCGCCCGAATCAAATCAGGTAACGGGGGAATTGTGTTTTCCTCAAGCAGCCTATCTTTAAGATACCGCCAAAATGAAATGCCGTGTTTCAGGCAAGTTTTTTTCAAGCTTGCAAAGGTATCTCGACACCTACGCCCTGCATCGCTACGGGTACTGCCACTTATTTTTCGTTTTTTGACGTAGTCCCGAATATCATTTTCACTCAGGTTGTTGTGCAGTGGAAGCTCTGGTCTGTCGAGCACACGAAGTAACTCGTGTTGATTTTTACCCATCCGTTTTAAAGCTTGATTCAGTGTCGCATAGCTTGTTTTGGTGCTACACATCGCTTGAAATCTAGTCTTGAGCATTTCAACCTGCCCAGGGTCTGGGTTAAGCTTGTAGGCTTTCAAGTCACGATAAATCGACCACAGCTGCTCGCGCACGACATCGACAGCCTTGACATGGTCATCGTTTAATGGAATGAGTCGGTTGATGATGCGCTCGGCGTGAATCCAGCACAACGCATGGTCGAACACATTGAATTGCCCCGCATCATCGCTGATGATCGCCAGGGTAATTGGGATGCCTTGAGCCAACAAACCGCCCATTAACACCCCTTCGGTAATGATTTTCCGGTGGCGCGGTGCCTTGATACCGTGCCCATCCAACCAAGCTTCCAAAGCAGCTGAGTCGGAATGTGTCATGGCACTATCTTCAATACGGGTTAATACTGCCGGTGGCAGTTTTTGACGCGCCATATACTCCAAAGCACCCGCATTCAGCACGTAATTCGCGGCTTTTCCTTGGCCTAAGCAACCCAAAAAATTAATGCGGTTTTTGCTTTCCGTGCTACCGAACCAAGCAAACAGTTCGTTGCCGATATGGGTGCAGTAGCCATTTTTTCCGTTATGCCGTGCCCCTGTATCATCTGCATGGACATACTGTGAAACCGATAGCCCCGCTTGCAGTAGCTGGTCTTTTTCATCATGAAACACGTCCAGTCCATCGGTGATGAATTGGCTTAACCGGCCACTGGAAATATCAACGCCCAAATCGTGCAGTTGTTTTAGCAGCAGAGGTTGGGTAACGTGTTGGTGATGGTATTGGTACAAGATAAAGCCAATCAGGTTCTTGCCAAAATGGCAGCCGCCATACATGTCGGGAAGCTGCCCCGAAACGTAGCTGCCATCCACAGTTTGGTATTGGGCTAAGCGATAGCAGGTGTTGAAGGTTTCAAATTTGATGTCTTGGATAACAACATCACGATAGCCTTTGGCGATGGCACCTTCGGGGATTTTATCAGGCTCAATAATGATCGTGGCATCTATCTTTAGTGTTGCCGTTTTACTGCGCTTGGGGCCTTTTTTCGGCTTTGAAGAATCGCTGTCATTCCCTGTATCCTCATTTTCACTAGTTGCATTATCCATTTTGCTCGGCTTTATGTCTGGCTTGAGGGTTTCGCCTTTGAGCTTGAGTATTTCCTGTTGCAGCTTGTCTATCTGTTTTTGTTGCCACGCAAGCAACTCCATCAGCGCATCGACTAGCGGTGTGCGATCTTTGTCACTGAATGCAGGTAATTCCGGTTTTGGCGTATCCATCATGAGGATATTGTAACTTTATTTTTACGATTTTTCCTGTGGGTAATGAGTTGTTAC
>NZ_FUKJ01000010.1 GCF_900163745.1 Crenothrix polyspora | reverse complement strand
GCTATTGTTAAGCCCAGGCTACCGGTTATTGACGATGCCGATCAATACAGCAGGGAAGAAGCTAACAGAAGATTGGATACCATTTTTGAAAATGAGATGCGTAAGTAGTTTTTTTTAAATTGATAACTACCATTATTCTTTGACAGCCTTGCTTGCAGACTGTGGGTGAGTTTGCAAATCCCAACAAAATAAATCACTTAAGCGTATAGATGTTGAGGTGTATTGAACCTCAGCTTCTTGCGCTTGCCAAGCTTTGATCGTTCAAGGCGTTCAGCCGACCATACATTGATAATGGATTGACGAATCACATCGATGCGTTCGACTTTCTTTTTATGTAGGAAAATCAACATCTACGCACTTTTTCACTAAAACACGTTTTACTTTGAGTATCTACAGCTGTAGTTATATTTGTGTTTTTGTCCAGAGATGGTGTGAATATCACTTTGCAACAAAGGGCGATCATGAATATGGATGCGCATCCCTATTTTAAGGGCATTGTAAAGGTAATATTACCCATAAAGGTGTGAATAATTCACTTTTAGGGCTGTTGTTTTGTCGATATACTGGCATCGCAGTCAGTTGGTTTAACAGTGATTCTAGGGCAAGTGCTTACCGATTCGGTGTGGATTGTAGGTATTCCCGATGTGTTAATGCGGTGTATTAGGGTTATTGATTTTAGTGACGCAGTATGCTGTTTGTTTCTGGTTTTGGTAGTTCTGCCAGGCAAAGTGTGAATCCTTTGCTTGATAGTGCTGACCTTGGTGGTCGTGCTGACATTGTTATCATAAGCACGGCGCAGAACTGCCTTTTTTAGAGGAGAACAATGATGTTTAAGTGGTTTTATCCGATTTTTGTGACCGTTATTTTAGCGGTTAATGTGCAGGTCTTTGCAAAAAATAACACTGTTAATGCTGTCAATATTGATATTGGCTCTGATGGTCGCGGTATTGATGGCCATGCCATCCAGAAAGTCCGACGTATTAGCGGCGATGCGCTTGCATCCGGTGTTGTTGATGTGTTTGTCGTTAAGGCCCCTAAAAAGGGTGGGTCGATTTTAATTGAAGGTGGCTTATCTGCCTGTGCGGAAGCGGGATTTAGTTCAACACCTAAAACTTTCAGTGCATTTATCAAAAAGTTGCGTTCTACTCATCCCAAAGCAGGCACTTTTGTTAATGTTAAAGCAACTGAAAGTTGCCTTAAAATCGCCAAGCCACAACTGTGTGGTGGTATTGCAAGTATTGCCTGCCCAACAGGTCAGCTGTGCGTCGATGATCCAAGCGACACCTGCAATCCCAAGCAGGGTGGCGCTGATTGTTCTGGTATCTGCAAGACAAAATAAAGGGTATAGATATTTCATAGTTTTTCAATCCATCTCGCACGAACGGTTTTTGCCCGTTACACACCGACTGAATAGCTTTAAGGCAACAATCAATTTCACCATCTCTTATAGATAATTTTCTCCGTAAAGCACTATAATCCCCAAGAAGGTACAGCTGACAGGCGGTATCTGTTTTTTTGAGCTTATGGAGATTAGGAATGCATGCGGTTACGTTAATTAAAGGTGATGGTATTGGCCCCTCGATTATGGATGAGGCGGTAAAAGTAATTAATGCGTCCGGCGCAAAAATACAGTGGGAAGATGCTTATGCGGGGCTTTCAGCTTTTGAGAAATTTGGCAACCCCTTGCCTGATGCCACTATGGAATCCATCGATAAGACCCGTGTTGCCTTTAAAGGGCCATTGACCACCGTGGTCGGTACCGGTTTTAGGAGTATTAATGTCGCTTTGCGGCAAAAATATGAGCTGTACGCCAATGTGCGTCCTGCGACTAATTGGGAAGGTGTCAAAACCCGCTATGATGATGTTGATATTGTCATCGTTAGAGAAAATACCGAAGGCCTTTATTCAGGGCTTGAGCATTACCTTACCTCCAAAAAAGACATTGCCGAAAGTTTGGCCGTTGTTACCCGCAGTGGCTCGCAGCGCGTAATCGAGTATGCGTTTAAGTACGCCCGTGACAATAACCGTAAAAAAGTCACCGTTTGCCATAAAGCCAATATTTTAAAATACACGCAAGGCATATTTCTGGATGTCGCCAGAGAAACCGCAGCACGTTATCCTGATATCCAGTTTGACGAAAAAATTGTCGATGCCGCCTGTATGCACATGGTGATGAATCCCCAGCAGTTTGATGTCGTGGTGACCACCAATATGTTTGGCGATATTTTGTCGGATTTAACCGCCGGCTTGGTGGGCGGGCTGGGTCTTATTCCGGGTGCTAATATTGGTGATGATGCGGCTTTGTTTGAAGCGGTACACGGTAGCGCACCGGATATTGCTGGCAAAAATTTGGCCAATCCTGCGGCGGTGATTATGGCGGGGGTGATGATGTTGAATCATTTGGGTGAGTTTGAAGCTGCCAAGCGCATAAAACTGGCCATTGAAAAAGTTGTTAGAGAAGGTAAATACGTTACTCCAGATTTGAACCTACAGTCTACATGCGGCACTAAAGAAATGGGCGATGCGATTGTTGCGGCGATGGGGTAAGCAATACAAATTAAGTTTTAGTGTGCTGAATTAAAAAATTAGCTCACCCACGCTGAAGCCAAATGTGGGTGAGTGGCATCTTGAAAAAACACATTTGCAGAAACGCCAAAGCGTTGTGATAGCGCCTGAATTTGCCGTGTGTTTAATTGGCGTTTGCCGTGCAAAATTTCTGAAACAACGCCTTGGCTACCAATTTCCGGCAAATCGCTTTGTTTCAACTGGTGTTCGCTCATTAAATACGCCAATACATTTTGTGGTGTTGATGTGGGGACAGGATGATGGTTTTGCTCATAGTCTGAAACAACCATGCCTACTATATCCAGTAGCGAAGCCAGTGGATGTTGTTCGTTTTCAGCCACTTCGTCTATTAAATCGTTTAGCAAGGCCAGCCGATCTTTATAGTCTGCTTCTGTATACGGTACTGAAACCAGTGGAGCTATAGGCTGCCAGCTGTTTTGCATTGTTTGTAGGGTATTGTTCATAAGCTACCTTTGATTGCCATTATTATGACTTCCATTTTTCTTTGTCATACTCGTCATGCGTTCAGGGCCACCGCATATAAATTTTTACTATTTAGAATCAATTGGTTACAAGAGGAGAAATGAACCAAAAAAAGCAGCATATACACATAACTGATTGATTATTGAATAATTAAAAAAGTCAAATGCGTTTGCCCTGGTCATGCGTTAGGATGTCGCGAATATATAATTTGTTCCGGTTATAATGGATAGCAGCGATTAGGCGTACATTATTTCCTTGAATGTTAAACACAGTAAGTGAATCCCCTTTTTTGTTTTTAACCACATCGACACTTGGAAAAAGTGCTTTGACTTCGAGGAAATTAGTAAAATTATTTTTTTTGACTAATTGATACCACGTATCAAGTGAAGATTTTGCATCAGGGTGTGTTTTGCTGAAAGAATTGATAAGGGAATAGGAAATTATATGTGCCATTTGGCATCCTTTTGGATTGTGTGAAATAGATGAAGTGAGATGATGCGCTCATAGCTTTACCTCCAAAAAGGATTAACAAGTGATCTTCTATTAATTTCAAGAAGCCAATCTTATTTATTATAGTTTTATTGGTATCTCAAATTGAGTTACCAATTTCATTTTATCTCAAAATGAAATTTTCGCAAATTTTTTTTCTAATGCTGTAATCGTACTGATGTTTTGAATTGATTGGATATAAACCTAATTAAATTATGCTTTGTCGTAGTTATATCCTTTTTTAAACACCTATCCAATACATTAACGCTCTTAAGGACTCTTTTTGATGCTAGAACAATACCGCAAACACGTAGCCGAACGCGCCGCCGAAGGCGTAGTGCCGAAACCACTCGATGCCGAACAAACAGCGGCGTTGGTCGAATTAATCAAACAACCACCTGCCGGTGAAGAAGATTTTATTTTAGATTTACTGGCCAACCGCATTCCAGCCGGTGTCGATGAAGCGGCTTACGTTAAAGCCGGATTTTTGGCAGCGGTGGCTAAAGGTGAAGTCAGCTCGCCAATCTTAACCGCCGCACGCGCCACCGAATTATTGGGAACCATGCTCGGTGGTTATAACGTAGCGCCGTTGATCGAGCTATTGGATAACCCCGCAATGGCAGAGATTGCTGCCAAAGCCTTGTCACACACCTTGCTGATCTTTGATGCCTTCCACGATGTGCAGGAAAAAGCCGAGGCGGGTAACACTTATGCCAAGCAAGTGCTTAATGCGTGGGCAAAAGCGGAATGGTTCACCAATAAACCGGAAATG
>NZ_FUKJ01000054.1 GCF_900163745.1 Crenothrix polyspora | reverse complement strand
GAGCGCGAAAAATAAAATGTGTTTAAAATCAACATAGTTAGACCATGAACGGGAATAGCTGGTATGGTAGGGCAACGCGGCAATACCTGGTATTTGGCGGGGACTTTTATAAATGAAGGCAATGCGCAGGCAAAGGTGGCCGAAATTACACCGACCTCATCTATTAGCTGCACTATTCCACAAGGCAAAACTATTTTTTTCCCAATATATAATTATATTAATTTCAATACCCCAGGTGTTTGTGGCCAAGGGGAGACGAATTTAACAGTTATTGGAATGCGTAAATCCAGTGCAGATCATGTCAATATGGTTAAAAAATCATCAATATCTTTATATGTTGATGGTAAAAAATACGCTTATAATCGCAAGGTTTCACCTGTTTTTGAATTGACTTTGCCAGAAGATAATATCTGGGATGCCGGATGCTCGCCCGATGGTGTACCTGGTGGTGTATATTCAGCCGCAGTAGACGATGGCTATTATGCACAAGTAACAAACCTACAACCGGGTGAACATACCATAGAATATTCTATAATAGATGATAATGGTATATATCATAATAACAAATATTATATAACCATAGTTAAAACAAGAAAATTTTAATATGTATTGCCAATATAAAAATCATGGAAAATTAATATGAATAAAAATCTTATAATTCTTCACAAATTATTTAATATAATATTTTGTGTGCTTATATTGGCATTATTAAATTACAGCGTAATTGCTAACGCAGCATTAACTGCCAATCAGCCATTCCCGCTCATAGCCTAAGTATATTGATTTTAAACACATTTTATTTTTCGCGGTCGCACTAAAAAACATTATAAATCAATATACATAAGTTCATTTTTGGCATTTTATGTATTTTTTTCTCTAAGTTAGCGATTTTAAAGGTAAATTAGCGCGAGACCATAAAAAATAAATCATTTAATATCAATCGCTTAAGTCATGAGCGGGAACGCCTGACTGCCAATGAAAAACCCATTGCCAATGCAGGCCCAGACCAAACGGTTATAGCTGGAAATATTTTAGTTTATTTAGATGGCAGCAAAAGCAAAGATACTGACGGCAGTATTGTTAAATACGAATGGGATCAAGTGGGCGGTGCCAGCCTCGATTTAACCAATGGAGAAACCGCCACGCCTTCTTTTAGAAGCCCAGGTGATTCCACAAAGTTAACATTCAAACTAACGGTTACCGACAATAAAGAAGCAATTGCTTCTGATACAGTTGTAGTAACGGTAAAAAAAATAACGCCTAAAACTTTAACTATCAGTAAGAATGGCAACGGTAAAGTGACCAGTTCACCTGAAGGCATTGACTGTGGTAACAATTGCTCAACCAGTTTTATTGCCGGTACAAAAGTGACGTTAACAGCCACGCCCGATGCAGACTCTGTTTTTAGTAGTTGGAGGGGGGGCGGTTGCAGCGGTTCTGGAACTTGCAAGGTGACCATGAACACTGATCAATCAGTAACGGCCAAATTTACCCTTAAACCTACATTTGCGTTGAAGGTCACAAAAACCGGCACTGGCAAGGGTAGCGTAGTTAGCAATCCAGCAGGCATTAATTGCGAACCCACCACATCCACCTGCACTTATAATTTCGACCGAGGTAAGCCCGTCACTTTAACGGCCACGCCTGATGCTAATTCTGTGTTTGATGGCTGGAGTGGTAGTCTCTGCAAAGGAACTGGCGTTTGCAAGGTGACCATGATTACCGCCAAATCCGTATCAGCTAAATTTACGCTTAAGCCCACGTTGGCGTTGACGGTCAAAAAAACCGGCAATGGCGCAGGTAGCCTAAGCAGCGATCCGCAAGGCATTAATTGTGGGAACACCTGTAACTATAATTTTGCCAGTGGTACGCAGGTTACACTGAACGCTACGGCAGATTCAGGCTCTGTTTTTACATCCTGGGACATCGATTGTGTCGGTTCCGGCGGTTGTATCGTACCCATGAACAGTGCAAAAACAGTTTCAGCCAATTTTGATACGCTTCCAACCTTTTCCGTTACCGTTACCAAAGCCGGAAACGGCACAATAACTAGCGCACCGGCTGGCATTAGCTGTGGTGCTACCTGTTCGGCCAGTTTTGTATCGGCTACTTCTGTAACGCTAACAGCCAAACCAGATACTGGGTATAGCTTTACCGGTTGGTCAAATGGGTGTACTGGCACAGTAACAACCTGTACTGTCAATGTAACTCAAGCGTTGCAAATCGATGCCGTTTTTACTAAAAAACCGCCTTTCATCAGCAAATTGAACGACACGGGTATTGCAACCTGCGCGACTTACAACGAAGTTGGCTTAGCTTGCCCTCAAAGCAATTACCCAAGACAAGATGCCGAACTAGGGCGAGATGCAACCCTTAACGATAATAGCGACGGCCAAGCTGGGTTTAGTTTTACCAAAATCAGCAGCACAGGTACTGAATTGGCCGCCAGCGATACCAACTGGAGTTGTGTACAAGACAATGTAACCGGCTTAATGTGGGAAGTTAAAACCGATGATGGTGGTTTACATGATAAAGATTGGACATATTCTTGGTACGACTCTAACAATGCCAGGAATGGCGGTACGGCAGGTAGACAAAATGGAAGTGGCAATTGCAGTGGTAGCCAATGTGATACGGCGGATTTTGTAGCGATTGTAAACGCAGTGGGTTGGTGCGGTGCAAATGACTGGCGTACACCCACCAAGGAAGAATTGCGTTCTATTACCAGCTATAACCGTATTGCTCCTGCCATTGATGTGAATTATTTTCCAAATACGCCCGCTAACGGTGAATATGCTTCAGCATCTTCTTTTGCCAATGACAGCACATTTGCCTGGATAAGTTATTTAAACACGGGACAAATCAGTCCTTTCAGTAAAATTTCTAATGTTGGTGGTGGTTTTTATAATAGTTTTTCAGTTCGCTTGGTTCGTGATGGCCAATAACCTTAGATAAAACAAATGTAGGAGAAACCATGTACAAGCCATACCAAAAAAATTTAATTGCATTTCTGTTAACAATCCCCTGTATAAGCCTAGCCCAAACATGCAACACAGCTAACCTGGCCGCAACAACGCCAACTAGCCAATTTACTGACAACAATAATGGCACAGTAACTGACAAAAAAACGGGATTAATCTGGAAAAAATGCAGTGAAGGCCAAACCTGGAACAGTGGAACGGGTAATTGTGACAATAGTGCCCAACTCAGTAACTGGCAAATTGTTTTTAACGCTATCCAGACAGTTAATAACACGGGTTTTGCAGGTCAGACTGACTGGCGTTTACCCAACATTAAGGAACTGGCCTCCATTTTGGAGGAGCAATGCTATAGCCCAGCTATTAATTTAAGTGTATTTCCCAATACACCGTCACAATGGTATTGTGCTTCAACACATTATGTTACGCCAGGCGCATCATGGGAAATTAGCTTTAATGATGGCAATAGTGGCAGAAACCCTAATTCCAATTACAGCTACATTCGACTGGTACGTGGCGGGTAACTTTATAAAACATATTTTTATATCCTTGGTTTTCAAGTAAGGAGAACATTAAATGCAACAAGATACAATTGATTTAATAGATATTAATGTTGAAATGGCTAATGCCGAAAGCCGTGGCGATTATAAGTGGTTAGATGGATTGTAATGGCGACTTACTAACGAGGATGCTCGGATAAAGCTGAAGAAGCTTTATCCGAGACTAGAAAAATAGCTGAGTACGAGCAACTATCTACTAAACACCCTAAACACAACAATAGAAATACAACATTTTCGTGAACAACAAATCACAGGCTACGCTTCATGGCCAAACCAATATCAGTAGGCGAGTTGACCACTTCAATCCCTGCTGCTTTTAAGGTGGCAATTTTAGACGTTGCCGTGCCTTTGCCGCCACTAACAATCGCTCCGGCATGCCCCATACGCTTGCCCGGAGGTGCAGTTTGCCCCGCGATATACGCTACAACCGGCTTGGTGACATGCGCTTTAATGTATTCAGCCGCCTCTTCTTCCTCTCCACCACCGATTTCCCCGACCATGACTATGCCACGGGTTTGCTCGTCATCCTGAAAACGACGTAATACATCGACGAAATTCATGCCATGAATCGGGTCACCGCCGATGCCGACACAAGTGCTTTGACCCAGGTGTTGTTGCGTGGTTTGGTGTACAGCTTCGTAAGTTAATGTGCCGGAACGTGACACAATGCCAATCGAGCCAGGCAAATGGATATGGGCGGGCATAATACCAATTTTACACTCGCCAGGCGTAATAATGCCTGGACAATTAGGGCCAATTAACAGCGCATCAGAATCTTGTATGGCGGCTTTTACCTTGAGCATGTGCAGTATGGGAATGCCTTCGGTAATACAGACAATCAGTTCAATACCGGCATCCACCGCCTCTAAAATAGCATCAGCGGCATAAAACGGCGGTACATAAATAACCGTAGCAGTGGCCTGCGTTGCGCTGACAGCATCTTGTACGGTATTAAATACCGGCAAGCCTAAATGGATGCTACCGCCGCGTTCAGGGGTGATTCCGCCAACCAGTTGCGACCCATAATCCAGGGCTTGCTGGGAATGAAACGTACCTTGTTTACCGGTAAAACCCTGGCAGAGTACTTTGGTGTCTTTGTTGATTAAAATACTCATTGTGCCTCCGCAAGTATAACGATTTGTTCGGCAGCATGATCCAGATCATTAGCCGCTGTTAGATTGAGTCCCGATTGATTTAATAAATCCCGGCCTAATTGTGCGTTAGTGCCTTCCAGTCTGACCACTATCGGCAGGCTAATCGCAGTTTCCTTTACGGCAGCCAAAATACCTTCGGCGATGGCATCACATTTAACAATGCCGCCAAAAATATTGATCAATATGGCTTTGACATTGCTATCGGATAAAATCAGCTTAAAAGCGAGCGCGACTTTTTCAGGATCGGTACCACCGCCCACATCCAAAAAGTTGGCGGGTTGTCCACCTTTTAGTTTGATGATGTCCATAGTCGCCATGGCTAAACCTGCGCCGTTAACCATGCAACCGATATTGCCGTCGAGCGTAATATAAACTGAACCAAATTGACGCGCCTGATTTTCCCTGTCATCTTCCTGGCTACCGTCTTTCATGGCCATAATATCGGGATGGGCGCTTAAGGCGTTATCATCGAAATTAATCTTGGCATCCAGTGCCAACAACTCGCCGCTATCGGCTTCTATTAATGGATTGATTTCAATCTGGCTGGCATCCTTGTCTAAAAACAGCTGATACATGCCCTGCATGATTTTTTCTAAGGTCTTAATTTGCGCACCTTGCAAAGCCAGGGTATAGGCTATTTTTCGGCATTGGTAAGCCTGCAAACCTGCGGCCGGATGAATGTGTACGGTAACGATTTTTTCAGGTGAGTGTTCCGAGACGGCCTCAATGTCCATGCCGCCGGTTGCCGAGGCAATAAAGGCTATACGCTGCTGGGCGCGATCAATCACCAAACTCAAATACAGTTCCCGCTTGATGGGATAGGTTTTTTCTATCAACACACTATTAACGGGTAAACCAGCGGCATCGGTTTGCACCGTTGCCAGCATAGTCCCCAACATGGCGTTGGTGAAAGTAGCCACTTCAGCAGTGGTCTTCGCCAGTTTTACGCCGCCCACTTTGCCACGGCCACCAGCGTGAATTTGCGCCTTAACAACCCAGCTGCCCCCGTCCAGTTCTTGTGCTATTTGCACGGCGTTTTCGGCACTGCTAGCAAGTTTGCCATCAGGGATCGGTATTCCGTAATTGAGAAAAAGCTGTTTTGCCTGGTATTCATGAATATTCATTGCTACTCCTGATGGACGCTAAAAATCGGCGAGTTTTTTTATCGCTGCTATGCTTAGCAACGTATGCTGACTATTCTAACCAAGTCCCCGCAAAACGCTATCTTAAAAAACATGCCGGATAATAACGCTGACATCATTTTTCCTTGCCCATTTTCGACGGGCTATGGTATTCCTGCACGCCAGGCCTGGACATTACTGAAAGTTTTTTTAGGTTATCGTTTTGTTTCTGCCTGTTTATTCAGTATTTTATTTTATAGCCAGACCGGATCGTCGTTCCTGGGCGCGTATGATGCACAACTCTACGCTTACAGCATACACAGCTATTTTGTCGTATGTCTGCTGTCGACTGTGTTTATAGTTTGGCGTCCCATAGGCTATAGTAGCCAGGCGCAATTGCTGATTTTTAGCGACATTATCATTTTTACCCTGTTGATGCATGCCTGTGGCGGCATTGGTAGCGGCGTGGGTATTATGCTAGCAGTATCAATTGCCGCAGGCGGCCTGTTAGTGGGTGGGCGATGTGCTTTGGTCTTTGCCGCCATGGCCAGTTTAGCGGTATTGGCCGAGCAGGTTTATGCCACGCTAACGCACAGCTTTATGACCACGGCTTACCCCAGTGCTGGCATGCTAGGCGCGTCTTTTTTTGCCATTGCTTTGTTGTCGTTTGTGTTGGCAAGCCGCAGCGAGCACATGTTAAAAATAGCTAATCAACAAAAAAAGATGATTATCAACCTGGAAGAGTTGAACCGCTACATTATTCAAAACTTGCAGTCCGGTATTTTAATTATAAATCCGGAAAAAACTATTGAAATGGCCAATGACGCAGCTTTAAAGTTAACACATACCTTGATACAGCCCCAACATCTTACCGATATTTCCGAATTTTTGGAAAGCGCTTTTAATGATTGGCTAATGGATACTAAGCAGGATTTTGTAATGCTTAAATTGCCCAATCAATTAGAGCTACACGTCCGTTTTAACGTGTTGCCAACACCCGATAATGTTTATTATTTAGTCACTTTTGAAGATATGGCCGTTTACAATCAACGGGTTCAGCAAAGCAAACTAGCCTCTTTAGGGCAACTGACCGCCAGTATCGCCCATGAAATACGTAATCCTCTGGGCGCAATCAGTCATGCCGGGCAATTATTGTCAGAGAACCCTGATCTATCCAAACCGGATTTACGCCTACTGGAAATTATCCAAAACCATTCCAGCCGCGTTAACTGCATTATTGAAGACATATTGCAATTATCCAGGCGAGGGGCGACAACACGCGATGCAATCTCTCTGCAATTATGGCTGACAGAATATCTGGATCATTTTGTTGTTGAACATAGCGCAGCTATGGCCTCTTTTAAACTGGTACTGGCCAAGGAACCCTTGACCATTTATATGGATCCCGGACATTTAAAACAAATTATGGATAATTTATGCCGAAACGCCTTGAAATACGGCAATCCAGACAACGGCATTATTACACTGCGTGTTTACATCTATCAACAAGCACCCTGTATAGAAATCATTGACCAAGGCCCTGGGGTAAAGCCCGATCATATCCCGCGTTTATTTGAACCTTTTTTTACCACATCGTCTAGCGGAACCGGCTTGGGACTTTATATTTCCAAGGAACTGGCCGAATTAAACCAGGCTACCTTGCGTTATTATTTGACCAATGACAACCACAGCTGTTTTAGAATATTCCTAATGGATGCCAATGATATAAGGATTGCAATATGAGTAAACCGCAAGTATTAATTGTCGACGACGAACCGGATATCCGGGAGTTACTAGAAATCACCCTAACCCGGATGGCGATTGACACCCACAGCGCAGAAAATGTCACTGAAGCCAAGGACATTTTAAAGCAAAAATCGATCGATCTTTGCCTGACCGACATGCGTTTGCCCGATGGTAGTGGCCTTGAGATTGTTGATTATATACAGACGCTGGCAAAACCGATTCCCGTGGCGGTTATTACCGCACATGGCAGCATCGACATGGCCATTTTGGCGATGAAAAAAGGTGCGTTTGACTTTATCTCCAAGCCGATTGATTTACCGGCGCTCCGGCAAGTTATTAGCAGTGCGCTGAAACTTTCCGAGCAATCGTCCGACAAAGAAAGACGGACGCGTCATCTGTTGCTGGGCGAATCGCCTGCCATGCGGGAAATTCGCACTAAAATAGAAAAGCTGGCCAGAAGCCAGGCACCGGTGTATATCAGCGGAGAATCGGGCGCAGGCAAGGAATTGGTAGCCCGTTTAATTCATCAACAAAGCCCGCGCAGTGACCGTCCTTTTGTGGCGATTAATTGCGGGGCGATTCCGCTTGAATTGATGGAAAGCGAATTTTTTGGCCATAAAAAAGGCAGCTTTACGGGCGCGGTAAGCGATAAAAAAGGCTTGTTTCAGGCCGCTGAAGCGGGCACTTTATTTCTGGATGAAATTGCCGATTTACCCTTGTCCCTGCAAGTTAAATTACTGCGAGCCATTCAGGAAAAGAAAATACGCCCCGTAGGAGACCAGTTAGAAGTTTTTGTTGATGTGCGTTTATTAAGTGCCACACACAAAAATCTTGCCGAAATGGTACAAGCAGGGACTTTCAGGCAAGATTTGTACTACCGCATCAACGTCATCGATTTACAGGTTCCGCCACTGCGCGATAGAACCACAGATATTCCCGATTTGACTGCCCATATCTTAACCAAGTTAACCGGTGATAACACAGTCACGCTATCGGCAGCCGCGTCAAAAGCGCTGCAACACTACAGTTTTCCTGGCAACGTCAGGGAACTTGAAAATATTCTGGAACGCGCACTGGCACTCTATGATGGCAGCAAAATAGAAGTGGATGATTTAAATCTGCCGGTAGGTGTCACGCATGTGGCGGATTCGCCGCTGTATGACCCCTCTATGGGAACACTTGAGGATTATCTGGAAGAAATTGAAAAAACGGCCATCATGGTGGCCCTGGAAGAAAATCGCTGGAACAAAACGGCAGCAGCCAAGCAATTGGGCTTGTCGTTCAGATCGTTTCGTTACCGGCTGAAAAAGCTTAATCTGGATGATGAGTAACCAGCAGCAAACACTGCTGGTTGTTTAATGCTCAGGGACGATATTTATCGATAGCTTCCAGCTTTGTTAAGGCGGTTTTTATTTTCGCTTCAACATCAGCATTCAACTCATTATTCTTATAAATTTTACCGAGCAAGCCTTCAGAGACCAATGCCTCTTTCACCCAGCGTTTAGCAAAGCGGTAATTGTTATATACGAGCACCACTTCGCCGGTTTTTGGATTTTTTAAGCCGTGCTTGGCTGCATTTTGCTCGGTTGATTCGACAACTTCAACAACAGCAGCTGATTCTTCATCAGGAACAACAGCAGCTGCTGTTTCTGGCTCAACTTGTGGTTCAGGCTCGACCGCAGCAGCTGGCTTTTCTGGTTCTGCAGGCGTTTCAATGGCCGCCGCAGGTTCAGGCTGTGCTTTCGGTATTTCTGGCGTATTTGTTGTTTTTGGTTCGTTAACAATCTGGTAAACCACGTAAGAAACAAATATGGTAGTTATTACAAACAACCCTTCAATCATAACGGCTCTCCACCTCTTAAATTAATTTTTATTATTTATTTGCTATGCAACAAGCTTACTTCAGTGAGTTCAGTCGACTAAATTGCTGCGGCTTGAATATACCAGAAGCTAACGATCGAAGTAAGCTTTAAATAACGGAATCTGCTAAGGATTTGGCAACAGGGGAATTACATATTGCATTACACTGTTTCTTATCCGTGCAAACTCGCATAATGCTGCCAAGCGTCCGCCTTTGTCCCGCCATTCAAAAAATACACTTTCGCCCAACAACACATAATGCCAACTTAGGTTTGACCGTTCTTTTTCTGATAAAGCATTGATTCTATCGCACCAAGCCGCCGCTGCTTTCAATTTTCTTTGCACATTCGGCGATGATACCTGGCCTTGCGCCTTGGTTTCCACTAAATAAACCGCCTTATCGCTACGCAACAAAAAATCCGGCGAATAAAACGCAGGCAAACCATCTTCCTTCACATAACGCAGCCTGACAAAATCATGGCGGGTTTCGCTGATTTTACAAAACGCCAGCACACTGCTATCTTTATTTGCCCATTCGATAAAGGCTTTTTCCAAGCCGCCATGTCGCGCCGGATACGGTAAACGTGGATAAATACACTTGTTTACCTCCAAAGAACTGCTTTCCCGCATTGGCCATTTGGCAAGCTCCGACAATTGCCGATAATGTACCTCGCTATCACCAATCTGCGGCTGGTGTTCCGCTTCAATCAACGCCAATGCCACCACTTTGGTAATGTGATCGATAATCGGCTGCAACAACAGCACCCGCCAGTTTTCATCCAGTAATGGATCGAAGGGCATATTGAACAGGCGTTCGCGGATATAGCTTTCCAACCATCCCGCCAGTTCAGCGGTATTGACTTGCAGATACGGATTGGCGAGATGCGTGGCAATCTTGTTGCCTTTCGGCAGTGGCTGGCTGAGTGCTTGGGCAATACGCCGTGTCAAGCGCGATAGAAAATCGTTGTAACCTGTTACGTTCATCACCGCGCCATCAACGCGGTAATCGCCAAACAAGGTGCTGCTTTGCAAATCCTGCGAGATAAACACATCGCCCTTACCCAGCAATTCCTTAAGCTGAGCCAGACTCAGCGCAGAAAACGGCTGTAACTGCCCAATATCCAGTGCGTGATGCTCCAAGCCCTCTTCTGCCTCGCGCAGAATAAAGGGGATGGCAAAATCAAATTCCTCGTAACCATCGCGACGCCAATTGAAACCAAATCGCCGATGCTGCTGGTGGTGTCGCTGGCTTCGCTGGTTGTCCCCGCTAAACCTTCGCGCATCAATTCATCGTAAAATGACTGAAACGCCGGATGCTCAACAATCGACAAAATATCAATTAGGCTGTTCGGCTCCTTACCTCCGGCAATCCTTTCGCGGTTCTCGCGCTTGCTGTCTGCATATTCACTATCCCGCCACATGAGCCGCAAGCCGCGACCAATAGTTTGTTCTAGTAATATTTGCGCTTGCGAGGAACGCAATGGCACAATCACACAGATATTATTAACATCAAAGCCTTCGCGTAGCATTAATACACTCACGATAACACGAGGCGTAGCGTGTTGGTCAACACTAAACAGGCGTTCTCGCACTGGCATCCAGTCCTTTTCGCCCAGTTCTGCTTTTTTGCCGGAATCAATCGCCATCACTTCGTCTTCTACCAAGCCTTCATCGCAAAAAAACTTCACCACCAGCGGCGATACACTGGTATCTTCACACACCACCAGCATTTTCGGGTGACGGCTGGGGTCGATACGGGCAAAATCGGCTTCCAGTTTACGTAGCTTTTGCAAACCGGCACGCAACATCACCCGCTGGCCTTCACTTAACATGGGGTTGCCATCTTCATCGCGTTCCGCCTTAAACTCCAACGGCAACGCGCCGATTTCCTTACGCCGATCCAGCACCAACGACTTCACCAAACCGGCTTTCATGGCGGTTTTTAAGTCAAAATCAACAATAATGTGCGGGAAATACACCTTGTGCTTATTTTTACCCGTACCGACATCGTTGTAAGGTGTCGCGGAAAAATCCACCTGCACAAAGCGGCGACCCTTAGCCTCAGCAATCCGCGTCAGACTTTTTTGCCATTCCACCTCGGTGGTCTCACCCTCGCGTTTGAAGTCGTGGATGTGATGCGCCTCGTCATTGAACACCATTAATTCCGGTAAGCCCGAAAAATAATCCAGCACACTGCCACGCGCAAAACGCCGATCCAGCA
>NZ_FUKJ01000171.1 GCF_900163745.1 Crenothrix polyspora | reverse complement strand
TTTAGCCAACCAGATAGTCATGACGACACTGATTACCAGTGCTAAAGCAGCAAAAAACCAGCGCTGCCAGCCCCCTGCATCACTTAAAAAGCTGAAGGCCGCACCGGTATTGCGCATATAAGTCAGATTAAAATATGGCATGACGGGGATGGACTGATAAAGCTGCATTGCACCCGCGACAGTCAACTTGCTGGCCTGGTCTAAAACCAGTGCCAACACGGATAGCCATAACCATTTCAGCATGTTTAGATTAAGCATAAAGCCGCTGCTCCCCTTCGCCGACAATGTTTTCCACACAACGGCCACACAATTCTGGGTGTTCGACATGGCTGCCTACATCGGCACGTTGATGCCAACAGCGCACGCACTTGCTGTGTGCAGAGACAATAATTCTGACCTTAAAGCCCTCGATGTCAGTGGCAACAGCATCTTCTGGCGCATTTTGTTCGGGTAAAACAACGGCCTCGGAAGTGATAAACACAAAACGCAGTTCATCGTCCAATTGCTTAAGATCAGCAGACAATTCGTCGTTACAGTACAGCTCCAATTCGGCATTCAGAGAAGAACCGATAGCGCCTTGGGCCCTGACTTTTTCCAGTTCTTTACTGACAACCGTTCTTATAGCCATCAATTTTTGCCAGAAATCGCTATCCAATGTCGCATCACTATCCAGCGCAACTAAACCTTGATACCAAGTCTCCAAGAAAACAGACTCACTGCGTTCACCGGGCATAAACTGCCAGATTTCATCGGCGGTATAGCTGGTGATCGGCGCTAACCAACGTGTCAATGCTTCCAAAACGTGGTACATGGCAGTTTGTGCAGAACGCCGCGCCAAGCCGTCAGCTTTGGCGGTATATTGACGATCTTTGATAATATCCAAATAAAAACCACCCAAATCGATCACACAAAAATGGTGTATTTTTTGATAAATGGTTTGAAATTGGTAGGTTTCGTAAGCGGTTATAATTTCTTCTTGCAACGCCAAAGTTCTATCAATTACCCAGCGATCCAATGCCAATAAATCTTTGCTTGCTACCAAATGTTGTGCAGGATCAAACTCATTGAGGTTGGATAACAGAAAACGTGCGGTATTACGTAAGCGTCGATAGCCATCGGAAGTACGGTTCAAGATTTCATTAGACACTGACATTTCGCCGCGATAATCTGTAGAAGCCACCCACAAACGCAACACATCGGCACCCAAATCTTTGACCACAGATTGCGGCGCAACCACATTGCCTTTGGACTTGGACATCTTTTTGCCTTCCGCATCCACCGTAAAGCCGTGCGTTAACACCGCCTTGTAAGGTGCAACATCATTCATCGCCACCGATGTCAGTAAAGAAGACTGGAACCAGCCCCGATGCTGATCGGAACCTTCCAGATATAAATCAGCCGGAAACGATAGCTGCTCACGTTTTTCCAACACGCAGGCGTGGGTCACGCCGGAATCGAACCACACATCCAGTGTATCGGTGGTTTTGTCGTAGAGTGCCGCTTCATCACCCAGTAGCTCTTGTTTATCCAGCTCAAACCAGGCTTCGATGCCTTTTTGTTCAATACGTAGGGCGACTTGTTCAATTAATTCCGGTGTGCGCGGATGTAATTCACCAGTTTCTTTATGTACGAAAAACGTAATCGGTACACCCCAGGTACGCTGACGCGATATACACCAGTCAGGTCGGCCATCGACCATACTTTCGATACGAGCTTGCCCCCATTCAGGAATCCAGCTCACTTGCTTGATTTGCGCCAAAGCCAGTTCACGCAAGTGATTTTTAGCCATACCGATAAACCACTGCGGCGTAGCGCGGAAAATAATCGGGGTTTTATGTCGCCAGCAATGCGGATAACTGTGCAACAACGCGTGATGATGTAATAAACGGCCTTTGTCTTCCAGCACTTCCAATACTTTGGCATTGGCGTTAAACACATGTTGTCCAGCAAACAGTTCGGTATTCGGCAAAAACACCCCATCGCCGCCGACCGGATTATCCACCGGCAAACCGTATTTTAAGCCAACGATATAATCGTCCTGGCCATGCCCTGGTGCAGTATGTACCGCACCGGTGCCAGCTTCGGTGGTGACATGGTCGCCCAGGATAATCGGTACTTGGCGATCATAAAAAGGATGCTGGAGTAATTGATTTTCCAGCGCACTGCCTTTGCAATAGGCAATGACATGATAGTTTTCAATACCATAACGCAACATGGCGGTTTTCAGCAACGCCTCAGCCAGGACTAAACGCTCGTGCTTGCCGTCTTTTTCGTATTGAACAACCGCATATTCCAGCTCAGGGTTCAACGCCACGCCTTGGTTTGCAGGTAAAGTCCACGGTGTGGTCGTCCAGATTACGACCGATAACTCGCCCTGTCCTTCGTGTTCCGGTACATGGTGGCATTGCGCTAAAAACTGGTGCTCATCAACGACTTTAAAACGCACATCGATAGCGGGCGAATGTTTATCTTCGTATTCAACTTCCGCTTCAGCCAGTGCAGAACCGCAATCGGTACACCAATGCACCGGTTTTGCGCCTTTGGTGATGTGCTGTTTTTCGCTGATTTTGCCCAATGAACGCACCACATCGGCTTCAAAGGCAAAATCCATCGTTAAGTAAGGATTGTTCCAATCGCCCAAAATACCTAAGCGCACAAACGCTTCTTTTTGGATGTCCACTTGCTTGGCCGCGTATTCACGGCAGGCTTTACGAAACTCAGCCGCCGACACTTTAACACCGGCTTTGCCGATTTTTTTCTCCACCATTAATTCAATCGGCAGACCGTGGCAATCCCAGCCGGGTACATACGGCGCATCAAAGCCACTCAAGTTTTTAGATTTAACAATAATGTCTTTTAATACTTTGTTAACGGCATGGCCAATATGAATTTCGCCATTCGCGTAAGGCGGGCCATCGTGTAAGATAAATTGGGTTTGGCCTGCAAAGGTGTGTCGAATTTTTTGGTATAAACCCGCTTCCGTCCATTTCTTCAAACGTTCCGGCTCGCGTTGCGCCAAGTTGGCTTTCATAGGGAACGCAGTGTTGGGTAAATTCAGTGTTTTCTTATAATCCATTGTCATCAGCATGTACTCTTTGCAATTGTTTTAGTCTTGGCTACGTCTAGTTTAATCTGAGTTTGCAGCTGCTCCAGTGATTGGAAGCGCATTTCATCACGGATTTTTTGTTTGAAATGTACTTCGATATAGCGACCATAAATGTCGCCATCAAAATCAAATAAATGGGTTTCCAATATCACTTCGGCGCTGCCGTCGACAGTAGGTCGTGTGCCTACATTGGCAATACCGGCAATCTCCAGGTCATCAATACCAGTCACAGTAACAGCAAATACGCCATGTACGGGTGATATTTTCCGAAACATTTTGATATTCGCCGTGGGAAAACCAATGGTGCGGCCGCGTTTGCCACCGTGTGCAACGCGTCCGCATACCGAGTAAGATCGTCCCAGTAATTGCTC
>NZ_FUKJ01000167.1 GCF_900163745.1 Crenothrix polyspora | reverse complement strand
TGGGCTTCATAATTTTGGAAGAGCTTGTAAAAATCCCCCGATTCAAATTTGCCCAAGTTTTTTAATTCGTAAATACGCATCACGACCGGCGAAGGTTGGCCTTCTATATTAGGGTTGACGGCTTTGGATACCGTAATTTGCGTATCGATTGCCGTTACTTTTTTAGGTTCTTCCGGTTTGGGTTCCGGGGCCGGAGGCGGTGCTGCCGCAGCGGGTGGTTCAGGTTTTGGCTTTTCTGGGTCGGAGCCGCAGGCGGCTAAGCAGAGACTCAATAAAACGCTAACAATAATACGGTTACACATAGGATGCCTTGAATACGGTGATTCGTTTAGAAAATATCATCGGGTTTTGATTTTTTGACGTTCCGCAGCTGCTGCTCATAAGTGTCTGCAAACGCTTCACCGAACAGATGGTAAAAATTATCTTCGGCTTCTTGTTCAATATCTTTGTACAGCCTTTCAAACGAATCCCATAATTTCATTTGTTTATGAATAGGGATATGGGCGGCAAAGGGGTTGTCTTCTTGTAAACGCTGTTCCAGTTTTTTTGGGTCAAAGCGTTTTAATACCGCCAGCAATGCAGTACGCATACCGGCAATAACGGCGTATTGGTGCGCCTTAATATCGTCAAAAGCTTCTTTAATGGCGGCTTCTGGTTGCAAATAGCCCTTGTCTTGGCTGAGCAACAGTTTGGTCAAGGCTTCTTGCGCATTCACGGAAAATTTGATCGGGTTATTTTCCTTGGCTCTAATAATCGTCACGTCCAAGTGCATTTCATTTTTAATTTTAGCACGGCCAATCAAGACATCTTGTGCGCCTTGTATGGATTCTCGCAACATTTTGCCAATGATGTAGAACGATTCAGGATTTAAGTTTTCCGCATAGCGGCTGTTTTCAAGTCCGGCACCTTGTAAAAAGCTTTGCATCAAATCGTTAGAAAAATCTAAGGATGGCTGAGGTGTCGGTTTAGGATCAGCAATTAATTGAGGTTCATCAATCGGGAGAATTGGCGGATCAGGGAAACGTGGTTTAGGTTCAGGAGGCTGCGGCTTATTAAATTTAGGCGCGGTATCTTGTTCTACAGCTTTATTGGTGACTTTATCACTAGTATTGTCGTCAGCAAACCAATTGTCAGGAATCAGACTGCTTGCTGTTTTGGCGGGGGTAGGGATGATAAGCGGCTCTGGTTCAGGTGTGCTAGAGGCACTATAAATTGGCAAAGATTCTTTGTAAGGGGAGATATGTTCAAAATCGTTGTCTACCATAACAGGACGCTTATTATCACTACCAGGCCAATTGAACGGATCTTCGCTCTCGCTACTGATATTGTTGATGGCATTGGCGGCGAGTTCGGCAAAAGGATCAGCGGATGTGAAGGGTTTATTCCCTACCAGGTTAGGGTCAATGATAACGGGGTTAACCATTGCCAATGATGCTTCTAGCAACTTAACTTCGATGACATAATCGCCAATGTGGAGTTGATCACCATTATTCAGTTTGGCACTATTGCCCCGCCCTAAGGGTTTGGCCGCTTGGTTGATGAGGACACCATTGGTACTGGTATCGGTGATAAAATAGTCCGAGACGCGGTAGTCAATACTGGCATGATGATTAGAGATCCATTTATGCTCATCCGGCAACACAAACGTGCTGTTTTCGTCGCGGCCGAGCGTCACTTTTTCTTGCTGGATTATTTTTTCTAAAGGCCGGGCATTATTAGTCCCTGTCGCTATGATACTTAAACTAAGTTTCATACAGTAGATAGCCCCATACTATTGTTGGTGTGGTTTTACAACCACGTAAGCAAAATTATAGTGAAGTGTTTGCCTGTTGTAATAATGGCTAGTCAACTGAAATACATGAGCGGTCGCCCTAAACGGGTTGAAAAAACTCACCATCAACTACCGCTAATAATTAGGTAGAACCGTAGACTATCGGCGATTTTCATACTTTAACTTTGGCATAGCAAATTTAACTGAACTTTAATAAAAAGAAAAGGTAATATTTACTTGACAGTTATTCCACAATATATTCACGGTTCGCTTATTTTTTCTTGTGGTTTTCAAGATTCAAAACCACTATATATTTTAATGGTCAAGTAAAATTGGACGACGCTGCATTAGGCGCTTTTAAAAATTGGTGTTCAAACTGGTTGGCTGTAATTCTACCAATAGCAGAATGTATCCGTCTGGTGTAAAAATGGATGTACTTTGTGACTGCCCCGTCATTTCCTCATGGGTTTGATACTGGGGTAGTGCAGATTTTTAGTTAAAGTGTTATGAATTTTACACGCTTTTTTGTGAAATAGTTCACAGACATGAGACATAATTTCTGCATAAAATAGCATGTCTACGTTATCCGAGAAGAGGCAGCAAAGTTGACTGAAAATATTTTTTGTAAACTGCTTTACAAGGGTTAGGTTAGTGCTAGAATCCAGATGACACCGGAGAAAGCTTCGGAAGCACAAATTATAGCGTTGTAGCTAGGTTTCCTTTCAGCAGCGGACAAAAAAATGACAAGTAGCACTTAATCTAATAAGTCTGAATTTCATTTATAACAAGGAGTAGCCGTTGAGCAATTTTGTTCCAGAAGATTTTCTAAAAGCAATTTCTCCTGAGCTTCCTTGTGGTAAAAACTTGGAAGAAGATCCGGCTTTTGCTCAGTTGGAAATCGATGCCAAATTTATCGATGAACGGCAGATGGGCAATACCGTTATCCCCGCCGTAGAACCGGAATGGAAAAAGGTGCGGGATTCGGCCTTAGCCTTGTTAGCGCGTAGCCGTGATATTCGCATTGCCACCCATCTCACTTGTGCTTTACTGCGTACCGACGGCTTTTCTGGCTTAACCAGAAGCTTGGCATTAATTAGAGGCTTGCTAGAAACCTATTGGGACGAAGTTTACCCGCTTAAAGATGCTGAGGATGATTACCCTCTTCTGCGGATCAATACCCTTAGCGATTTAAAAGACTATAAAAAAGTACTGAATTCCCTGACTCTGATTAAGGTCACCCAATCAAAAGTAGGCAATTTTTCCTGGGTTGACATAAAAAAAGCCCAAGACAAATTAACCTCAGGCAAGACTGACGATTCCCCTGGCATGGCATTGATTGATGCCGCCTTTCTCGATACGCCTGTAGATGTACTCAAACAGCAACAGCAATTCATACAGCAAGCGTTAGAGCATAGCAAAGCTATTATTGCCTGTATTGCTGACAAAGCGGGAGCTGCCAACATTCCTGATTGGTCGGCGTTGATTAATCAGTTAAAAACTATTGCTAATTTTCTGAAGGATAAAATTCCGCAAGAGGAGGAAGCGGGTAAGCTGGAATCGGTTGATTCGGTAGCCGAACAACATAAACCGGCTGCGGTAAAAATGGACGGTATCCATAACCGCGATGAGGTTATCCGCACGCTTGATGCTATTTGCAAATATTTTGAGCGTTATGAGCCATCAAGCCCAGTGCCGTTTTTAATGATCAGAGCCAAGAAGTTGTTAACAATGAACTTTATGGCTATTTTGCAAGATTTAGCCCCCGATGCTGTGAGGCAAGCTGAAAACATTTGTGGCGTACAGCAGGACGATAAAAAATAATAAAGATAGACTTTCAGATAAATAATTTCTGTGTATATATCGATAATATTTTGATTAAAAGTAATTTTATTTTCCATAAGGCGGCTTTAGCCCGCACGAATGTGCGGTAGCTCGTGGTTTAAAACCANNTCAGTCGGCGGTTTAGTCCGCCGATAAGCAACCCACCAGCTTTTAGCTGGTGGTTGTTGAGTTATGAAAAATGAAAATTATTTCTCTGAAAAACTATAGAGTTGTTGCGATGTATTGTTGTCACGTAACTTCATATGTTTGGCGCAGGTATAGGTGAGCAAAAATTGTTGTTCGTAATCAATTCGGGAGTGTGACATGAGATATGAAGATATTCCAAATGTAAATGCCTGGAAAGTAGACGCATATTCACTTCACCAGTTCCCAATCGATCCGATTGTGGTGAATATAGATGATATGTTGACCAAATATTACCAGGCATTTTCCCCAATGGCCAAGCGGAACCTGCTTGCCGATCTTGAAAAAAGCTGCCTTGCTTGGAAGCCGCCC
>NZ_FUKJ01000053.1 GCF_900163745.1 Crenothrix polyspora | reverse complement strand
GGCACCGGCTGCATACCTTCTTCCAGATGCCGGTTAACGTTTTCCACGATAATAATGGCATCATCGACCACCAGACCAATCGCCAGCACCATCGCCAATAGCGTTAACAGGTTAATCGAAAAACCCAGCATCAACATCAGGGTAAACGTGCCGACCAAGGATAACGGAATGGCGATGATCGGGATCAATACCGAACGCGGCGCTCCCAAAAACACAAACACCACCAAAGCCACAATCACCAAGGCTTCCAGCAAAGTATGTATCACTTCATGTATGGAACTATCGACAAATTCGGTGGAATCATAAACGATTTCCCCATTAATCCCTTCAGGTAACTGAGCCTGAATGCCTGGAAAAACATCTCGCACACGGCCAATAACTTCCAGTAAATTAGCGTTAGGCGCTACTTTTAGCCCGATATAAACGGCTTTATTGCCATCAAAACTAACGCTGGCATCATAATCATCCGCGCCTAAGGTAACGCGGGCAACATCCTTAAGGCGCATAATCGCGCCGTCACTCTGTTTGATGATGAGATTTTCAAATTCAGCCACCGAATGCAAACTGGTCGATGCACTCAAATTCACCTGCACCATCTGGCCTTTGCTAGCCCCTAATCCGGCGATAAAGTCATTTTTCAGCAACGCATCTTTGACATCAGAAGCCGTCAAACTGTACGCCGCCAGCTTGTTCGGTTCTAGCCAGACACGCAGGGAAAAATTCTTGCCACCTAAAAGCTCAGCGGTTTGTATGCCCTCTACCGCTTGTAACCTGGGCTGTACCGAGCGGGTTAAATAATCGGTGATATTATTGGCTGGCAGGCTGGCGCTGGAAAAGCCGATGTACATCGCATCAATTGTCTGGCCAACGGAAATGCTCACCACAGGACGCTGGGTTTCCGGCGGCAACTGATTTAATACCGAACTGATTTTCGAGTTGATTTCGGTCAGTGCCTTGTTGGGATCAAAGTTCAGCCGCAAGTTAGCAGTAATGGTGCTGACACCACTGCGACTGTTGGAAGTGATGTAGTCGATGCCGTTAGCTTCCGCAATAATGTTTTCCAGGGGCGTAGTAATGAAACCGGCAATCACGTCAGGATCAGCACCGTAATAGGCCGTCGTAACCGTCACCACTGCATTTTCGGTACGCGGATACTGCAACACCGGCAAACTGAATAATGCCCGCAAGCCCAATACCAGCAGCATGGTACTGACCACAGTGGCCAATACCGGACGATGAATAAAAATATCCGTTATATTCATACTCATTTATTGGTCGATGGGGGTAGGTGCGGCATCATTTTTGGGCTGCACACTGTTATCTACACGTACCGGCGAACTATTGCGCAGCTTAATCTGTCCAGAAGTAATAATGGTATCGCCTTCCTGTATGCCCTGGGTAACGGCAATTTGATCACCACGCGTTTCACCTGTAGTGACAAAAACCTGTTTGGCGAGCAGCTTAGGGTTACCTTTATCATCTTTGCCGCTGTTTTCCACCCGATACACCAGCGCACCGTAGGGGTTAAAGCTAATTGCGGTACGCGGCAGGGTAATGAAATGTTGTTCGCGGTTGGTGGCGATAGCTACGGTAACGTACAAACCAGGCAGCAACTTATGGCCAGGATTCGCCAATGTCGCCCGGACTTGCACGTTACGGGTTTTCTCGTCCACTTTAGGATTAATCACCGTAATCTCGCCTGGAAAGTCCTGTTCGGGATAAACATCAGTTTTTACCGTTACCTGTTGCAGGGGTTTCAAGGTAGCCAACGCTTGCTGCGGCATATAAAAATCAACATAGACCTTGTGTAAATTCTGTAGGGTAACGATAGCCGCCCCAACGTCCAGATGTTGGCCTAAATCAACATTACGCAGACCCAGCTGGCCATCAAACGGGGCAAGGATGCGCTTTTTGGCGATTAACACCTGTTGTTCAACAGTATGGGCGAGGGCAATATCCAGGTTCGCCTTGTCATTATCAACGACCTGCTGGCTAATAGCGTGGACACGCAGTAGCGCCTTGTCGCGGTTATAGGTGATACGCGCTATTTCGGCCGCACTGGCTAATGACTTTAATTTGCTCTGCTCTTCCCTGTCACGCAATTGCAGCAAAGGCGCACCGGCTTTGACATTGTCGCCCTGATGAAAATACAGTTGTTCAACAATGCCGGCAACTTCAGAGCTGACATCGACACCTTGCACGGCCCGTACAGTACCCACCGATTCCAGTCCGGAAGTCCAATCCATCGCCGATGCCGTCGTAGTAGACACAGTTTGTACCGGTACGCCGCCTGCGGTGATGAATTGTTTAATCATCTTGGTTTTAAATTGAATAAACCAAAATACACCGCCCAACAGCAGCCCGACGATGAGCAGCATAATGATCATGCGTTTAATCATTTTTGGATTTCCTGCAGGGTTTCTTTAATGGGATCTAACCAGGGCATGGCGCTTTTAGTTTTCTTGACCGGTTTCTTGGGCGCTGAAATTTCTGGCCGATTCCACCAGCCGCCGCCCAAGGATTGAAACAAGGCAGCGGTATCCGCCAAGCGCAGGGCTTGGGCTTTAATCTGCCCCACTCGGATTTGCTGATAACTACGCTCGGCATCGAGTAAAGGCAGATAGCTCACTGCGCCTAACTGGAATTGCTGACGGTTCAATTCGACATTCTCCAAAGCCACCTGCGCGGCATCATTTTGAGCTTGCAGTTGTGCAGCATCGTTTTCCAATGCACTCAACACATCAACCACATTCTGAAAAGATTGCAATACGGTGTTTTTGTAAACTCCGGCCGCTTCTTGA
>NZ_FUKJ01000088.1 GCF_900163745.1 Crenothrix polyspora | reverse complement strand
ACTTCTATTCCTGAACGGTTTCTTCTGTCTTACAGTATTTGTCTACAATCATTGCCCCACCCCAGGGCAACCGCATATAAATTTTATAGACTGAACAAAACTTTTTCTCTAAAAAGGTCATCTAATCCAGCCATAAAACGTTTTCTTTTAATGCTCAACTTAGACACCTCTTTTTTAAGCAGATTAAGGCTAATTTGACGAATTACGTTGAAACTTTCAGCGCCGTAACCCATGCGAATACGTGAATCATCTTCCCTGAAAATGACATCAAGCACCCAATGCAGTGAGTTTTCAACACCCCAATGGCTACGCACTGCATGGCCAAATACTTTTACATCTGTTATAGAATTAATATAATGCCGCCGAGCAATACTGGTTTTGCCGTTGTTTGTCCGTACACTTTCAACCATAGCAATGCTTTTAATACCTTTCCAGCGCGTCGATTTTGGCAAAGTAGCAAGACAAGTTGACAAGTAATGGCGGCGAACTTCAATCCGGCCATGCCCCGCATCAACGATTTCCTCGAATTGTATTTTAGCCAATTCAAAGTCATTGCTTTTTATGGCCACATCAAAATAATCAATAATCGCCTCATGGAGTTGTGGCTGATTATCTTTTACTGCCAGCACATAATCTGCCGATTTATCGATAATTTTTTCAGCTATATCCGTTTGGCAACCCATGGCATCTATGGTGACGATGCAGCCTTTGATTTCCAACAGATCCAGCAATTTTGGAATTGCGGTAATTTCGTTCGATTTGGCATCGGTTTTTACTTGCCCCAATGACACGCCAGCCTGGTTCGCCCACGCACTGACCATATGAATCGCGCCCATTTTGTCTTTATTGTTGTACGAACCGCGTGCAGTTTTACCATCTATACTGACGATGTCACCGTCGGTTAGGTCGGATACACCTTTTACCCACTCAACAAAACATTCCGACATTTTTGATGGCTCCAGCCGAGACATAACACGGGAAATGCAATCGTGTGATGGAACACCATTTTCTAAGGCAATAAACTTTTGTAACCAATCTTTTTTTGTTTTTCCAAATGTTTCAATAGCTTCCCAACCTTCTGCTCCGCTTATTACCGCACAAATTGTTAACACAATGATGTCGATCAATTTATGTATTTTGTGCCGATCTACCCTGGGATCTTCAAGATTTGAAAATGCCTCTATTAAACCATTCATTATGGATACCGTTCTGTAGAAAA
>NZ_FUKJ01000270.1 GCF_900163745.1 Crenothrix polyspora | reverse complement strand
CTTTGCATAAGAATGCCCCGATTCGTCCTCCGCTACCTTCGCTGCAATCCGACAATCTGATATGTATTCCTTATAATCCAATATAACCTATTGTTTTATTTGCTAACAATAAATTTTCTATGTGAAAAATAAAACAACAAAGCCCAAATCACAATCATCGGTGTGGACAATATCTGTCCCATAGTCACCCAATCGAGTGCCATATAACCCAAGTGGGCATCGGGCATACGGAAGAATTCGACAAAAAACCGGAAACAACCATAAAGCAGCAAGGCCAGGCCAGTAGTCGCCATCGTAGGGCGTTGCTTTTTGGAATACAGCCACAAAATAACGAACATCACCACGCCTTCCAAAAAGGCTTCATACAGTTGCGAAGGGTGTCTGGCCAGCGATCCACCAGTAGGGAAAACCATCGCCCACGGCACATCTGTCGTCCTGCCCCACAGTTCTGAATTAATAAAATTGCCGAGTCGCCCCGCACCCAAACCAATCGGCGCTAACGGCGCAATAATATCGGTGAGTTGCAGCATGGTGCAGTGCTGTTTTTTAGCGAACAACCACATGGCGACAAAAACCCCCAACATGCCGCCATGAAACGACATGCCGCCTTGCCAGATTTTAAATAAAATGAGCGGGTTATGGATAAATTCACCAAAATTGTAGAACAGAATATAACCAATTCTACCGCCCAGAATTACGCCCATAGCCCCATAAGTGACTAAATCCTCAATCGCCTCCGGTTTAACCAGTGACCAGGGTTGCGTGGCGCGTTTTTGACCTAAAAACCAGACTGCGGCAAAACCTAGTAAATACATCAGGCCATACCAGTGGACTTTCACCGGCCCTAACGTGACTGCAATCGGATCAATGTGTGGAAAACTTAGCATCAGCTATGCCCTGAAAAGATAAGAAATGATGCGGCATTATAACGTAACCCCATCAATACTAATGCGCTTCATCCCAGTTATTACCCACACCCATATCCACAATCAACGGCACACTGAGTGTAGCCGCACTAGCCATTAACGCTCTAATCTGCACGGTGCAACTTTCAACCTGGTCGATAGCACACTCAAACACCAGTTCATCATGCACTTGCATAATCATTTTGGCATCGGGTTGTGTTTCCAGCAGCCAATTGTCCGTAGTCAGCATGGCGCGTTTGATGATATCGGCAGCTGTGCCTTGCATGGGCGCGTTGATGGCGGTACGTTCGGCATATTGACGACGTGCGGCATTGCGCGAGTTAATCTCCGGCAAATACAGACGACGACCAAACAGGGTTTCAACATAGCCCTGCTCTTTCGCCTGTTCGCGGATGGTGTCCATATACTGTTTAGCGCCAGGATAACGCGAAAAATACAGGTCGATATACGATTGCGCCTGATTGCGCGGTAAACCCAGTTGTTGCGCCAGACCGAAAGCGGACATGCCGTAAATCAAACCAAAATTAATGGCTTTGGCAGAGCGGCGCATATCGTTACTTACCTGATCCAGTGCTACACTGAATACCTCCGCAGCCGTTGCCTTATGCACATCCAAACCTTCGTTAAAGGCTTTCAGCAAACCGGCATCGGCGGATAAATGCGCCATGATACGCAATTCGATTTGCGAATAATCCGCCGCGACAATTTTATAGCCGTCTGGTGCAATAAAAGCCTGGCGGATTTTTCGGCCTTCTTCGCTACGGATGGGGATATTTTGCAGATTAGGATCGGATGACGACAACCGACCGGTTGCTGCCACTGCCTGATGATACGAGGTATGGATGCGCCCCGTTTTGTCGTTGATTTGTTGCGGCAGTTTATCGGTGTAAGTGGATTTGAGCTTGCTTAAGCTACGGTGATCAAGCAGCAGTTTCGGTAACGGATAGCTCAACGCTAACTCTTGCAGCACCGATTCATCAGTGGATGGCTGGCCAGTCGGGGTTTTCTTTAATACCGGCAGTTTTTGCTTGTCGTACAAAATCTCCTGAACCTGCTTGGGCGAACCTAAGTTAAAGCTTTGTCCGGCCAAATCGTGGGCTTGTTGTTCCAGGGCATTAATGGAGCTGGCCAGCTCCATACTATGTTGCGCCAGCATCGCAGTATCTACCAGCACGCCATTGGCTTCAATGCGGGTTAATACGGCAATCAAGGGGATTTCCATGCTGCTATATAACTGTTGCAAGCTCGGAATCTCGGCCAGTTTTGCGCCCAGCACCTGATGCAGCCGCAAGGTAATATCGGCATCTTCTGCCGCGTAAGGCTCTGCTTGTTCTATGGAAACTGCCTGGAAAGGGATTTGCTTCGCCCCTTTGCCAGTCACATCTTCGTAATGAAGGGTATCGACACCCAGATAGTATTTGGCCAAATCGTCCATGTTGTGTTTAGTTGCAGTGCTGTTTAACACATAAGAGGCCAGCATGGTGTCATGGGCAATGCCGCGCAGATGAATGCCGTGATTGGCCAAGACGTGGCTGTCGTATTTGAGATTTTGCCCCAACTTGGCCTTGGCTGGATTTTCCAACAGTGGCCGCAATTTTTCCAGTACGGTTGTTCTATCCAACTGATCGGGTACGCCAGGATAATCATGCGCCAACGGCACGTAAGCCGCTTTGCCCGCCGTTACCGCAAACGACACACCCACTATCAGCGCCTTGCTATAAATCAGACTAGTGGTTTCGGTATCAAAGGCAAAAAGTTCTGCTTGCTCTAATTGTTCCAGCCAATGATCCAATTGTTGTTCGGTTAAAATAGTTTCATAAATTATATCTATTGTTTCAGCCGCATCTTTCGGTTGCTGATCGGCGACCGGGATACTCACCACAGCGGCAGGTGTAGCCGTGGTGTTACCCAGTATTTTCAGCCAGGATGTAAAGCCCAGTTCCGACAGCAACGATTTAAGTCCGGCCACGTTCATCGGCTGCTGTTTTAAATCATCAATGCTGTAGGGTAACTCCAGATCGCATTTAATAGTCGCCAGCTGTTTGGAAAGCGCCAATTGCTGTAGATTGTCACGCAGATTATCACCGATTTTGCCGGTAATCTCGTGTGCCGAGGCGACCAGATTGTCTATAGTCCCATACTGTGCCAGCCATTTTCTGGCAGTTTTTGGGCCAACTTTGGGAATACCGGGGATGTTATCGGCGCTGTCGCCAATTAAAGCCAAATAATCGACAATCTGCTCTGGCGTAACACCAAATTTGTCGAAAACACCCCGACTATCCATACGCGTGTTGGTCATGGTGTTTTCCAGCATGATGTTGTCATTGACCAGTTGCGCCATGTCCTTATCACCTGTGGAAATAATGACTTTAAAACCATGACGTTCGGCTTGCTGGGCGAATACACCGATCACATCGTCGGCTTCGACATCGGG
>NZ_FUKJ01000082.1 GCF_900163745.1 Crenothrix polyspora | reverse complement strand
CGGCACTTTTTGAATCTGAGCCTAACCTGTTTGGTTACCGCAAATACTGGGCGCACCGCTTTGGTATTTCTCCGCTGCTGCCTATGAGCCGCGCCGAAATGGACGAGCTAGGCTGGGATACTTGCGATGTTATCCTGGTCACTGGCGATGCTTATATCGATCACCCCAGCTTTGGCATGGCGCTGATTGGTCGATTGCTGGAAGCGCAAGGCTTTCGCGTCGGCATTATCTCGCAGCCCGACTGGACGAGTGCGGCTGATTTTACCGTATTAGGTCGACCGAATTTGTTTTTCGGGGTCACCGGCGGCAATATGGATTCGATGGTCAACCGCTACACTTCGGATAAAAAAATTCGCTCCAACGATGCCTACACACCCGATGGCGCAGCGGGTAAACGCCCGGATCGCGCCGTTAACGTGTATTCGCACCGCTGCCGCGAAGCCTTTAAAGATGTGCCAATTATTATCGGCGGTATTGAAGCCAGCTTGCGTCGTATCGCGCATTACGATTACTGGTCGGATAAAGTCAGAAAATCGGTGTTACTGGATTCCAAGGCTGATTTACTGGTGTACGGTAATGCCGAGCGACAAGTGGCAGAAATTGCCCATCGTCTAGCCAATGGCGAAACGATTAGCGACCTTAAAGGCATTCGTGGTACGGTGCATTTTGTTAAGCAAATACCGGTCGGTTTTCAGATTAAAGATTCTACCGATGTGGATAATCCGGGCAAAATCACGCCGATAGCTGACCCGTATCAGGAACAACCGGCCTGTGATTTAAAAGAGCCGGACGCTAATCCTGATGAAAAAGTCATCCGTTTTGATCGCCAGCTGATTAAAGATCGCCGCGCCAAAACCGTCATTCGTCTGCCGGACTATGATGCTGTCAAAGATGATCCGATTTTGTATGCTCATGCCTCGCGGGTCATGCACGGTGAAACCAATCCAGGTAACGCTCGGCCGTTAATTCAGTTACACGGTACGCGCGAAGTGTGGATTAATCCGCCGCCGATTCCCTTGACCACCAAGGAAATGGATGGCGTGTACGATTTGCCGTATTCGCGCGTGCAGCATAAAGCGTATGGCAAAGCCAACGTACCGGCATTTGAGATGATTCAGCATTCGGTGAATATTATGCGCGGCTGCTTTGGCGGTTGTACGTTTTGTTCGATAACCGAACATGAAGGCCGCATTATTCAGAGCCGCTCAGAAGACTCTATCATCAAAGAAATAGAAAACATTCGTGATATGTCGCCCAACTTTACCGGCCATATTTCTGATTTAGGCGGCCCGACGGCCAATATGTACCGGTTGGCGTGTAAAGATCCGAAAATTGAGGCGGCGTGTCGTTTGCCATCGTGTGTTTATCCAGGAATTTGCCCTAATTTAAATACCGATCATTCCTCGTTAATTAAATTGTATCGCCGCGCACGCGCCTTGCCGGGCATCAAAAAAATCTTTATCGCCTCAGGCTTGCGTTACGATTTGGCGGTAACCTCACCCGAATATGTCAAAGAGTTGGTGACGCATCATGTCGGCGGTTATCTGAAAATTGCCCCTGAACACACCGAACAGGGTGTGTTGTCTAAAATGATGAAGCCCGGCATGGGCAGTTATGACCGTTTTAAGGAAATGTTTGATAAGTATTCCAAAGAGGCGGGCAAAGAGCAGTACCTGATTCCCTACTTTATTGCTGCGCATCCTGGTACGACTGATGAAGATATGCTGAATCTGGCGTTATGGCTAAAGCGTCATGGCTTTAGGGCCGATCAGGTGCAGGCATTTTTGCCGTCACCGATGGCGATTGCTACGGCGATGTATCATTCCGGTAAAGATACCTTACGTAAAGTCAGCCGTACAGCCGACGATATTTCTATACCTAAAAGCGTTAAGCAACGTCGGATACATAAGGCTTTCTTACGCTATCACGACCCAAAAAACTGGCCGTTATTGCGTGATGCCTTGAATGCTATGGGGCGTAATGATTTGATCGGCAATGGTAAACACCATCTGATTCCATTATTTCAACCCAAGGGTAGTCTGGAGTCGCCTGGGAAAATTCAGCACTTTAAAACCAAACATACCAGTTTTGCTAGTCAGTTTGGAAAAAACAAAGCGCGTCCATCAGCAAAAAATTGATTATCAAGTAGAGACGCAAAATTTTGCGTCTCTACACAGTTAACATGTTAAATAGACGAAAATTTGCGCTGATTGGCTTCTGACATGGCTTGCGCGATGGCTAGCACCACAATCACAGTATCAATAGTGGCTATGCTTAACGAAAAAACTGATGAAGTCACATTCATCGAAGTCACGTAAGGCAAGGCAGGATTATGGATGAAATCCACTGCCGCCATGCCGGTATAGTGCATACCGCACACGGCAATACCCATCACGACCGCACTGATAAATATTTGCCAT
>NZ_FUKJ01000446.1 GCF_900163745.1 Crenothrix polyspora | reverse complement strand
TCATTAGTCGGGTGCTTAGCTCAGCTGGGAGAGCATCGCCCTTACAAGGCGAGGGTCGGGGGTTCGAACCCCTCAGCACCCACCAGACTTTTTGGAGCGGTAGTTCAGTTGGTTAGAATACCGGCCTGTCACGCCGGTGGTCGCGGGTTCGAGCCCCGTCCGCTCCGCCAAATAAAAAAGCCCCGCACCATCTGGTGCGGGGCTTTTTTTTTAATCTGATTTTCGCTTTACATTTTAAGTTATTGCTTCGGAATAAGAGTTATGCTGACAACAATTAGAGAAAAAGCACAGGGCACTTTTGCAAAAGGTATGTTGGTGGCTATTTGCGGCACTTTCGCCTTGTGGGGGATTCAAAATTACATGAATAATGGCTCGGAGCCACCTGTTGTATCCGTTGGTGACAAAGACTTTTACCAGCGCGATGTCAATAAAGCTTATGAAAAATACAGCCAGAATTTACAAGGCATGAACATTGACGAGCAGGCTCTAAAAAAACAAGCACTCGACAAGCTAATTAAGGATGAAGTTTTATTACAATATGTGCATGACGAAGGCCTAGCCGTCACCGATGACAGTGTAAGAAACTTTATAAAAACCCTGCCCTATTTTCAAACCAACGGTAAATTTGATGACAAACAGTACAAGAAACTGTTGAGTTCACAAAAAATGTCGTCCGCTCAGTTTGTCGGTGAAATAAAAAACGCTTTGCTTATGGAGCAATTCCAGCGCAGCATCACAGATAGCAGTTTCGCTACCCAGTATGATGTCGAAAGTTTTTTTAAAATCCACAACCAACAGCGCGATGTCGCCTATGTTAGCGTTGCCCCGCAAAAGCTCACCGAACAACCTTCGGATGAAGAAATTACTAAATATTATCAGCAACACGTAGAAGCCTACAAAATTCCAGAGCAAATCTCTGTGGAATACCTGGAACTCACCAGCGATGACATGGCTAAAACCATCGTTGTCACCGATGACAAACTAAAAGCGTTTTACGACGAACAAATAGACCAATACACTACCCCAGAGCGTAGAAAAATCAGTCATATCTTATTTGCCATTAATAGCAAACAGGATGAAAAAACCGCATTGGATAAAGCCATTAAGGCGCAAGAAGCACTGAAAACCAAAGACTTTGCTGCTTTAACTACCGAAGTTTCCGACGATAAAAAATCCGGCAAAGAAGGCGGTGATTTAGGCTTTTTTAATGCCGGTGATTTAGAGAAAAGTATTGAAGATGCCGCCAAAGCCTTAAAGAAAGGTGAGGTGTCCAAACCCGTCAAATCGGCATTCGGTTATCATTTAATTAAAGTGACCGAGCTGGAACCCGCCGTGGTCAAGCCTTACGATAGTATTAAGGCCGATGTCACCAAAGCTTATCAAAAAGCACAATCTGAAGATGCCTTTTTTAAAGCCGGCGAAACCTTAACGGAAGTCAGTTATCAAAATCCTGATAGCTTGCAAGCCGCCGCCGATGCCTTAAAGCTCACCATTAAAAAATCAGCTTTATTTACCAAGGATAAAGGTGATGGCATCGCCGCTGATGAAAAAATTCGCATCATGGCCTTTTCTGAGGAAGTGCTGCAAGGCAATAACAGTACGCCTATTGAAATAAGCGCTGACCGTGTCGCTGTGCTACGCAAACTGGAGCACCGCCCCAGTGCCACGCGCGAACTGAAAGATATCAAAACAGACGTGATTACCGCTATTTTAAATGATAAATCTAAGCAGCAAGCCACTGAGAAAGCTCAAAAAATCAAAGAACGTTTGCTGGCAGGTGAATCTATAGATGCAATAGCCGCTGAAAACAAACTGGCAATCCAAAAACTGCCTGGATTTACCCGTACGACTACTGCCGTACCAGAACCTGTAAGCCAGGCGATTTTTAAAGCCGCAAAACCAGCAGTCGGTAAAGCGACGGCAACCACGGTAACGCTACCTACCGGTGAAAATATTGTCATCAGCATTACCAAAATAACGGATGGCGTGATGAGTGCCGAAGACAAGAAGAAACTGGATTTGGCCACCAAAAATATCGCCAAAGCGGTGGGACAAAATGAGTTTGAAGCTGTTTTAGGCAGTTTGCAGGCTGATACTGATGTTTCTATTGCGACACCGAAAGTAACTGCACCGTAAGTTAAACCCATTGTAAGCGCAAGGAATCGACTTTTTCCTTGCGCATTCTGGCTGTATTACGTCAATTCAAGCGGCTTTGCCTAATTGCCCACGCCACATCAACCGCCTGCCTGTTCTGCTTAACATCGTGTACCCGAAAAATCCTCACACCCGCCATCACCCCTAAAGCTGTCGTCACCGCCGTAGCCGTCACCAGCTCGCAAGGCTCAGTGACATTACAAATAGCCCCCATAAAGCGCTTACGACTTGTACCCAACAACACCGGAAAACCCAAAGCCACCAGGCAATCCAGATGCGCCAGTAAAGCCAGATTATCCTGCTTGCGCTTACCAAACCCAATGCCAGGATCAATAACAATATGGTTCGGTGTAATTCCCAACAACAAAGCCGCATCAACTTTAGCTTTTAAGTTATCAACAACCTCCCGCACCACATCCTGATAATACGGATTATCCTGCATGGTTTTTGGTATGCCTTGTCGGTGCATCAAAATAATAGGTACATTCATCTTGGCCGCTAGCGACAGGATCGACACATCATCATCCCCCGCCGAAACATCATTGATGATATTGGCACCGGCCAGCACAGCCGCTTTAGCCACCGCGCTTAACGTGGTATCAACACTGATTGGCACATCAACCCAACCACGCTGCCGAATCGCATGAATCACTGGCACAATACGCCGAATTTGCTCATCCGCAGGCACAGCTTCCGCCCCAGGCCGCGTTGATTCTCCACCAATATCGATAATATCCGCGCCTTCCGCCAGCATGGTATCAACCTGTTGCACAGCCCTTTTGACATCTAAAAATTGTCCGCCATCGGAAAAACTATCGGGGGTCACATTCAATATTCCCATAATAATGGGACGATCAAAACGTCCAAACATGCGTAACAAGCTCCTCACTAAGTTGCAATCCGTTGATTCAGGTATAATGGCTGTCTTTTTAAAACCTCCACCGTGTAATGAAAAAACCGCGATTAGCATGGGCAATCACCGGCTCAGGTCATTATATAGAAGAATGCCTTGCTTTTCTTCTAACCCTTGATAATGTTGACTTGTACATCAGCCAGGCCGGTGAAGAGGTGCTAAAAATGTACGGTATCGACCTTAACGATGTCCGCGCCAAAATGCCGATTTTCCGTGATAAAACCGCCTCATCGCCGCCGGTCGGGCATTTTTATAAAGGCTATTACCACACCTTTGTCATGGCACCGGCCACTTCCAACACTATCGCCAAATGCGTGCTGGGTATTGCCGACAACCTGGTCACCAACCTGTATTCGCAGGCTGGAAAATGCAAAGTGCCCAGTATTGTTTACCCCTGCGACATAGCGCCAGAAATGGAAACGACTGCACCTGGGGGCAAAGTCATGGTGTATCCGCGCAAAATTGACCTGGAAGGCACCGATAAAATCCGTACATTTGAATACACCACCGTAGTCGAAAGCGTTGAGCAATTGATTAGCGCCGTAAATGCGCGTTTAAAAGCGTTGCCATGAGCGAACACGTCCTGTTTCTTACTGGCAAGCTGGCCGAAAAACAGCTGCGGAGCATACTGGAAAAAATTCAACCGGAATTCACCTATACGGTGCATCAGCTTGGCGTTAAAGTGGCCGCATTGATGACCACCGACATGATTGCACGGCGGCTGAACGATACCTTTGGCGCAACACGCATTATCCTGCCAGGGCGCTGTCGAGGTGATATCGAAGCCTTGTCACAACAGTTGAGCATTCCCGTTGAACGTGGCCCAGAAGAGCTAAAAGATTTACCGCTATATTTTGGCAAAGCTGCGCATAAATATGATTTAAGCCAGTACAGCGTTAAAATCTTCGCCGAAATCGTCGATGCACCGCATATCAGTATCGAAGCCATTGTTGAGAAAGCGTATTACTACCAACGCAATGGCGCGGATGTGATCGATATTGGTTGCTTACCCAGCACCGATTTCCCACATCTGGCAGAAACTATCCGAACCTTAAAGCAAGAAGGCTTTACGGTCAGCATTGATTCCCTGGATGACAATGATTTACTCAAAGGCGGCAAAGCCGGGGCGGATTATATGCTCAGCCTGCACGAAAGCAACCTGTGGATTAGCGATGAAGTCGCGGCTACACCGATATTAATCCCAGAAAAGCATGAAGATTTGGCCTCGTTAAACCGTGCAATCGCCATTATGCAGGCCAAAAATCGCGATTTTATTGTTGATCCTATTCTTGATCCCATCCATTTTGGCTTCACGCAATCCATCGTCCGTTACCACCAGGTACGGCAACAACATCCCAACATCAACATGATGTTGGGCGTGGGCAATATTACCGAATTAACCCATGCTGATACCGTCGGCATGAACACCCTGTTGTTGGGGATATGTTCTGAACTGAATATTAACAATATCCTAGCCACGCAAGTCAGCAAACACGCCTGCCGTGCTATCAAGGAAGCTGATCTGGCGCGGCGCATTATGTACGCCGCCAAGGAGCAAAATACCTTGCCCAAACACATTGATGCAGGGTTAATGGCCTTGCATGAACCCGCGCCCTTCCCTTATGCCCTGAACGAAATCCAGGAATTGGCCGCACAAATTACCGATCCCAGCTTTCGTATCCAGTCCAGTATGGAAGGCATCCATATTTTTAACCGCGATGGATTTCACAGTGCAACCGATCCCTTTGATTTATATCCCCATTTAAACGTTAGCAATGACGGTGGCCATGCCTTCTATTTAGGTGTTGAACTAGCGCGTGCGCAAATTGCCTGGCAATTGGGCAAACGCTTTAGCCAAGATCAACCGTTAAGCTGGGGGTGTGCAACCGATAGCACTGGGGCCACTGTCGATCTACACGCCTTTAAACCTGCGGGAACCACTTTAAAAAAACAACCATGATCCAAGAAACCATAGTCACCACACAAAATCAGGCGGGTGTCGTACACATTGCCCCAATGGGCATACATATCACCGCTGATGACTTCATTATCCTGCCGTTTAAGCCATCAACAACGCTGGATAATCTGTTAGAAAACAAGGTAGCCGTCATTAATTACTGCGATGATGTACGGGTGTTTGCTGGTTGCCTGACGGGTCGACGGGACTGGCCATTAAAAGATGCCGAACACATCACCGGAAAAGTGCTGGGCTGCGCCTTGGCGCATACCGAAGTTAAGGTGACACGCATAGAAGAAGACGATCTTCGGCCAAAATTATTTTGCCAAGCTGTCCATACCGTTAACCATGCACCCTTTACCGGCTTTAACCGCGCCCAATATGCAGTACTGGAAGCGGCCATTTTAGTCAGTCGTTTACACATGCTACCGCTGGAAAAAATTGATAGCGATCTGGCTTATTTACAAATCGGCGTGGATAAAACCGCAGGCGATAGAGAAAAACAAGCCTGGGTCTGGTTAATGACGGCTGTAAACAACTACAAATCGACGCTAAATCCATGACAAAAATGCTAGCCAGCGTCAACAGCGTAGAAGAAGCCTTAGTTGTTTTACAGGAAAACGTTGATATTATCGATCTCAAACAGCCTGCGTTAGGGGCGTTAGGGGCGTTAGATATTGCGCTTGTCAAAGCGATTGTTGCGACCATTAATAACCGTTGCCCCGTTAGCGCCACCATCGGCGATCTGCCCATGCAAGCGCAACTTATTTTTAACGCGGTGCAAACTATGGCTGAAACCGGAGTTGAATATATCAAAATTGGTTTTTTTCCAGATAACAACTGGCAAACTATCATCGATAAATTATCAGGGTTGACACAAAACAACCTGGCTTTAATTGCCGTGCTGTTTGCCGATGGCCAACCTGATCTAAGCGTAATTCATGCTCTAAAAAACGCAGGTTTTACTGGGGTAATGCTCGATACTATGGACAAAAAAAACGGCTCTTTAAGTCAGGTTATGTCAAAAAATACCCTCCAACACTTCGTTCATTTGGCAAAAAATCAACAGTTATTGTGTGGACTGGCCGGATCGTTGACCTTGCAAGATATCCCCGACTTGCTTATTTATCAACCGGATTATCTGGGCTTTAGAGGGGCATTGTGCGAGCAACACAATAGAACGAGCCAGCTGAACCGACAGTCTACTAAGCTGATTAAACAAGCCCTCGCTCGATGTTGATTTAACGTAGTCATGATGGCTGATTTCTCAATAATGCGTTTGTCAAAATACCTAGTGTTAATTGGGTTAATAGCTGGCGTTTATTTTGTTTTCGGTTTATTCGGACTATTACTCAAAGTGCCACCCAGCAGCACAGGCGCTATTTGGCCACCTGCAGGCATAGCCTTAGCCGCAATATTACTGGCGGGCAATAACGTCTGGCCCGGTATTTTTATAGGCCAGATCGGTGTTATTATCTGGCAACTGGGTGTCAATGATACAGCTATTAGCACTGCCTGGATAACTGGTTTAGGGGCGTGTGCCTGTGCGCTGACTGGTGCTTTTGCGATTCGCCGCTTTATTGGTTTCCCCGATCCCTTGACAACCGATAAAAACATTCTGCTGTTCATGTTGTTCGGAGGCCTGTTAAGTTGCATCATACCGGCAACGGCCGATACCCTGTACCTGAACATCACAGGTCAGATCACGTTAGCGGACATCCCGATCAACTGGTTCAGTCTTTGGGCTAAAAACAGTCTGGGGGTGTTGCTGTTCACTCCGTTGACACTGATTGTATTTGCGAAACCTCGGGAAACCTGGTTAAAACGTCGTTATTCTGTCGGTTTACCGCTGCTGATTACCTTCACATTAATTGCTGTGTTCTTTTTTTACGTCCAAAAAATTGAGCATCAACAACATCAACAACAGCTCAAAGATCAGTCGATGAGCTTATTCCAGTCCTTCAAAAGTCGCATCGAAGGTCATTTACAAGCCATCAATGCCTGTCGATTTTTTATGACCAGCGCTCAACTCGTCAACGACAACAGCTTTTCGCTGTTTACTAAAGGTACGTTATCACCGTTTAAAGAAATCGAAACCATAAGCTGGCTAAACTACCAGGAATCTGATGCCGGTGTTATTACGTTCACCTCGGTACTCAACAAATACACGTCAGAAAACACTGACACCGCTATTACCGGCACTGAAAATTTTTTGGATTTAATCAACAGCAACACATCGCTACAGGACGATACCGTTCACATTGCCCTCAAAAACAACAAGATTATTTTCATCAATCCGGTGTTTTCAATAAAAGCCCGCGATAAAAAATTACTCGGCATTCTTGTCACCACTGTTTCCACTCAAGAACTTATCGCACAAGTCTTTAAAAACGCAGCGCTTAATGACTTTTTTTTTACCGTCAGCATGTTTAATCCAGCCTTAACCGATCAAATTATTGTTTATTCCAATGTAGAAGGCCATCAAGTTGATGTTTATCAGAGATATCATCTGATGAGTGCTAATCATCAACACTGGCAAATCAGTTTTTATCATGACTGGATAGCCGAACAAACCCGTATTCACTGGACAATGTGGGGGATTTTACTCAGCGGTTTACTGTTTACCAGCCTACTTGGCATAGGGCTGTTAATGTTAACGGGACGGCATTTTCGTTCCGAATCTATCGTCGAAGAGCGCACTGCGGCTTTATTACAGGCCAAGAACACCGCCGAAAAAGCCAATCAGGCCAAAAGTCAATTTTTGGCTAAAATCAGCCACGAGCTACGCACGCCGTTGAATGGCATTCTGGGTTTCTCGCAGTTATTACAAAATAAATCGTCTCTTGCGGCCGAAGATAAAAAGCAAATCAATATCATCAAACAATGCGGCGACAGCCTGTTGGCACTGATTACCGATATACTCGACATTGCCTCGATTGAGTCCAAACAAATCAAAAAAGAGATCAGCGATTTTAATTTTGAAACGCTGTTAGCCAATATTATCGCCATGTTCAGATTACAACTGGATGAAAAAAAGCTCAAATTAACGGTTCGTAATGCCATTATTCCCCATTCTTTTCAAGGCGATCAGAAACACATACAACAAGTCATTGTCAATTTACTTAGCAATGCCATTAAGTACACAGATCAAGGCAAAGTTATCATCAATTTCAATTATCAAAATGGCAACTTAAGCTTTTCCATTGAAGATACCGGTTGCGGTATCGCCCAAAAAGATCTCAAACAAATTTTTTCGCCTTTCGTGCAGATTAATGCCCCGTCTTTAGTCAAAGAAGGTGTAGGCCTGGGACTGGCCATTACCCGCGAGCTGGTCACGTTAATGGGAGGGAAATTACTGGTCACCAGCAAACCCGGCATAGGCAGCATCTTTTCTGTGACCTTGCCGCTACCCATTAGCGAAAAAATAGCGCAATCCCCTTCCCTGCCGCCACCCAGTATTAAATCAGGAAAGGCCACGCTAAAACGAATACTGATTGCCGATGACAATGAAATTAACTTACTGCTGCTCAGCAATATGCTGGAACTGCAAGGTTGTACGGTTGATTCAGCCAGCGATGGCAGAGAGGCGCTACAGCTCATTAAAAACAACCATTATCAAATGGCCTTAATCGATCTCAACATGCCCGTGATGACAGGTTTACAGCTCATAAAAATACTCAGAAGCCGGCACAACCGGCTCAAAATAGCCGCTATCAGTGCTTATGCAGATCAAGATAAAATCAATGAAGCCCTGGATGCAGGCTTTGATTATTATCTCACCAAACCTATTGATAGCAATCAACTCAATGGCTTAGTACAAGCCCTGTAAGCCTGAAAAACAGGTTACTACTCAGTGGATGTTACAACAAAGTCCACGGAAAACACAAAAGACACAAAAGGTTTTCGGTAATACTTCTTTTTGCGACAAAATACCCACATTTTTCCGTGTTTTTTGTGCTTTCTGTGGACAAATAAGAACTTTTTACTCTATCTTTTAGACGGCTGAGTAGTTACAAAAACAGTTATCAAAACTGCAAACGTATTCAAGGCCGATGCGCGGTTTAATTTTGTGTTATCCTAATCGGCTAGCTTTTTTCAAAAAATTCTCATATCACTTTATGCGAACTCGCGTTAAAATTTGCGGCTTTACTCGTGTTGAAGATGCCGTCTACGCCGCCCATGCTGGGGTTGATGCAATTGGTTTGGTATTTTATCCGCCCAGCCCAAGACATGTCGATATAGATCAGGCCATCAAAATAATCAGTGCGTTACCAGCTTTTGTTTCTGTGGTAGCCCTTTTTGTTGATGAACAGGAAGCCAAAATTCGTGAGGTTTTGCATTATCTACCTGTTGATTGCCTGCAATTTCATGGCAGCGAACCGGCCTCTGCTTGCAGAATTTACAATACGCGCTATATCAAAGCAGTGAGTATGCAACAAGACACCGACATTTCAGCATTGGCCACACACTATCATGATGCTGCCGGGTTATTACTGGATACCTATCATCCAGCGGCAAAAGGCGGCACCGGGCATCAATTTGACTGGTCATTGATTCCTAAACTACACCCCTTGCCGATCATTCTGGCGGGTGGTTTAGATGCCAGTAATGCAAGATTAGCCATACAAACCGTCAAGCCTTATGCACTGGATGTCAGTAGCGGCGTAGAAGCCGGTAAAGGCATTAAAGACGACCTAAAAATAAGCGCATTTTTAAAAGAAATTAATGAGAGTGACAAAAGTTAATACTATGACAGAAAAATATAATATGCCCGATGAGCGGGGGCACTTTGGTGTATACGGCGGAATATTTGTTGCAGAAACCCTGATTCCCCCTATTCAGGAATTAAACGAAGCTTACCAACGTTATCTGAAAGATCCCGAGTTTATTGCCGAATTGAGTGCTGATTTAAAAAACTACGTTGGACGACCCTCGCCCTTATATCATGCTGAACGCTGGAGTCGTCACTTAGGCGGCGCACAGGTTTATTTAAAGCGTGAAGACTTAAACCATACTGGCGCACATAAAGTTAACAATACCGTCGGTCAGGCTTTATTGGCCAAACGTATGGGCAAAACCCGCATTATTGCCGAAACCGGTGCTGGCCAACACGGCGTGGCTACGGCAACCGTTGCTGCCAGACTGGGTCTGGAATGCGTAGTTTATATGGGTTCTGTTGATGTCGCACGCCAAGCCTTAAACGTCTATCGTATGAAATTGCTAGGCGCTACCGTGGTCTCGGTTGAGTCTGGTTCAAAAACATTAAAAGATGCCCTGAACGAAGCACTGCGCGACTGGGTCACCAATGTCGACAATACCTTTTATATCATCGGTACGGTAGCCGGACCACATCCCTACCCTGCTATGGTCAGAGATTTTCAAACCGTGATTGGCCATGAAGCCAAGCAGCAATGCCTGGAAGCAACCGGTCGTTTGCCCGATGCTTTAGTTGCCTGTGTCGGCGGCGGTTCCAATGCCATTGGTTTATTCCATCCCTTTATTGATGACACGTCGGTTGCCATGTATGGCGTTGAAGCCGCTGGCGACGGTATTGAAACCGGCCGCCATTCAGCACCTTTATCTGCCGGCAAACCGGGCGTATTGCACGGCAACCGCACCTATTTGATGTCCGATGAAAACGGTGAAATCATCGAAACCCATTCCATTTCCGCAGGGCTGGATTATCCAGGCGTAGGCCCGGAACATGCCTGGTTAAAAGATTCTGGGCGTGCCAACTACGTCAGTATTACCGATATCGAGGCAATGGCCGGTTTTCATGCCTTAACTAAAATGGAAGGCATTATTCCTGCCCTGGAATCCAGCCATGCCCTGGCTTACACCATGAAACTCGCGCCAACCATGAAAAAAGATGACATCATCATTGTTAACCTGTCCGGTCGTGGCGATAAAGACATGCACACCATAGCCCAGCGCGAAGGAATAGAATTATGAGTCGATTAGCCGCCACATTCGAGGCTCTGTCTAAAGCAGGACGTAAAGCCCTGATTCCGTTTATCACCACGGGTGATCCTAATCCCGAATTCACCCTGCCACTGATGCACGCTATGGTCGAAGCAGGTGTTGACATTATCGAATTAGGTATTCCTTTTTCCGATCCTATGGCTGACGGCCCGGTTATCCAACGTGCCAGCGAACGGGCGCTTGCCCATAAAATGAGTTTGCGGCGCGTATTGGCGCTGGCGACAGAGTTTCGAAAAACCAACCAGCACACGCCACTTGTGCTCATGGGTTACGTTAATCCTATCGAAATATTTGGCTACGAAAGTTTCGCCGACGCGGCAAAACTGGCCGATGTGGATGGCATACTGACAGTTGATTTACCGCCCGAAGAGGCCAGTGAATACGGCAGTTTATTAAAAGCCCGCGCTATTGATCCTATCTTCCTGCTGGCACCCAATAGCACAGATGACCGCATCAAAAAAATGGATGTGCTGGGCAGTGGTTACCTTTACTATGTGTCGCTTAAAGGTGTCACCGGTGCTGGCCACTTAAACATTGCCGACGTTGAAGCCAAGCTGCAACACATCAGAGCCAATACCCAGTTACCTGTGGCCATCGGTTTTGGCGTTAAAGATGCTGCAATGTCTAAAACCATTGCCGATATCGGTGATGGCGTTGTCGTTGGTAGTGCTTTAATCAGTAAAATAGAAGCTAACCTGGACGATCTGGATACTGCCAAACGTGACATCATTGCCTTATTAGCCGCCATGCGCCAGGCAATGGACGCTTAGATCGACACACTGGGTGAGGAAAACAATATGAGTTGGTTTGAAAAATTAATCCCGTCAACAATCAGGACAGAACGCTCCAATAAAAAAGGTGCCGTTCCTGAAGGCCTGTGGAATAAATGCCCCAGTTGTAGCGCTATCTTGTATAACGCTGAATTGGAAAAAAACTACAGTGTGTGCCCTAAATGCGAACATCACATGCGTATTCCAGCCAGGATACGGCTGGAAATGTTTTTGGATGAAGGTGAACATGAAGAAATTGCCAGACACGTCAAGCCCGTCGATCCGTTAAAGTTTAAAGACAGTAAAAAATATAAAGATCGCTTAACCCAGGCGCAAAAGCAAACCAAAGAGAATGATGCTTTAGTGGTGATGAAAGGCCAACTGCACGGCCAGGACATTGTGGCGGCCGCATTTGGTTTTGACTTTATGGGCGGTTCTATGGGTTCGGTGGTCGGTGAAAAATTCGTCCGTGGCGTTAATAAAAGCCTGGAACTCAATGCGCCTTTTATCGTGTTTACCGCCAGTGGTGGGGCGCGTATGCAAGAATCGTTGTTTTCCCTGTTTCAAATGGCAAAAACTAGTGCCGCGTTAACCCGCTTGTCTGAAGCGGGTCTGCCTTACATTTCGTTTATGACGGATCCAACCATGGGCGGCGTATCCGCCAGCTTGGCAATGCTGGGCGATATCAATGTCGCTGAGCCCAATGCCTTAATTGGTTTTGCAGGCCCTAGGGTCATTGAGCAGACCGTGCGCGAAAAATTACCCGAAGGCTTCCAGCGCAGTGAGTTTTTACAAGAACACGGTGCCATCGATATGATTATCGACAGACGCCAGATGCGCGATAAAATTGCCAGCATACTGTCTCTATTAATGGCCGGTCGAAGCCAAAATCGTAGGGTTGTCAGCAATGAAATAGCCGTTGACACCTCTCAAGAAACCGATATTGCGGCTACTGATGTTCAGGACATCGCCATCAATACTGATTGATGATGCACTTTGATTCGTTACAGGGCTGGCTCAGTTGGCAGGAAAGCCTTCATCCTTTAGCGATAGATTTAGGGTTGGAGCGAGCGGCACACATCTACCGTGCGCTTAATCCAGATGCCATAAAACCACCAACGATTACCGTCGCCGGTACTAACGGCAAAGGCTCGTGTGTGGCTTTTCTGGAAGCCATCTATACAGCCGCAGGGTATCGTGTAGGTTCGTACACCTCGCCACATATTCAAAAATACAATGAAAGAATAAAAATAAACGGCGTACCTGTCTCCGATGCATTGATTTGTGAAGCCTTTGCCCGCATAGAAGCCGTTCGTAAAGACATTTCACTGAGTTATTTTGAATTTGGCACACTGGCTGCCCTCGATATTTTTTGGCGTTCCGATGTTGATATTCAATTGCTGGAAGTCGGTATGGGCGGACGACTGGATGCGGTCAATATCATTGATGCTGATGTTGCTTTAGTTTCCAGCATTCATATCGACCATGTTGATTGGCTAGGTACAACCCGCGAAACCATCGGCTATGAAAAAGCCGGTATTTTCAGAAAAAATACGCCTGCCATCATCGGTGATCTCGATCCACCAGATGCGTTGCGGCAAAGTGCTATCGATAAACAAGCCTTGCTTTATTGCATGGGCAAAGACTTCACTTATCAAAAACAACAATCCAGTTGGGACTGGTCGGCAGGCGAGCAATCTTTAACACAACTTCCTGAACCTGGCCTAAAAGGTGAGCACCAATACCGCAATGCTTCTTCAGTCATCATGGCCGTGCAGCAATTAAATAGTCGGGTGCTAGTCACAGAAACCGCTATTCGCTCCGGCTTAAAAAATGTGTCGTTACCAGGGCGCTTTCAACGCATAGATCTTGCTGATAATACACCGCTGCTATTGGATGTCGGCCATAATCCGGAAGCGGTGACAACGCTAACCGACCATCTTAACGCCGCCTACCCCAACAGACGTGTACATGCGGTTTTTTCGATGATGAAAGACAAAGACATTGCCAGTGTCCTGAAAATTATGGCACCCGCCATACACGCCTGGTATTTTGTACCGCTCACCAACCCCAGGGCCATTTCTACAGTAGCTGTACAAGAATTTTTTTCACAATGTCAAATCGCCAACGTATCCTTTGACTATACTGCGTTTGCTGGCGCTTTTGCCGCAGCCAAGAAACAATGCCGAAAAAATGACCTATTACTCGTTTTTGGCTCTTTTTTTTTGGTATCTGATTGCTTAAATGAACTTGAAGGTAAGTAAACAAATGGATCATGAATTAAAACAACGTTTAATTGGTGCCATCGTCGTTACGGCACTGGCGGCTATTTTTCTCCCCATGTTATTCGACGACCCTATTGATAATAGTGGCCAACAAGTCAGTGAGCTGACTATCCCTAAAGCGCCCGAAAATCTGGCTCAAAATGTTGAAAAAAAGCTACCTGAAGACTTCGGTCGAGCCCTCACCGCTCCCGATCAGGAAACTGCTGCCAACCCAAATAGCAGCACCGCCGCTACCGAAGAACCCGATCAAACCGCACAGACCGAAAGTCCTGTGGAAGATGAACTGATTGTCACTGAAGATAATGAAGAAGCGGCGACTCCAAGTCACAGTGTCAAAGCCAAAGCTGGCCCAGAAACCTTGGATACCAGAGAAGTTTTAGAAGCTGATAAATCCGATGATATAGAGCCAATGCCGGTCAAATCAAAATCGGTTGCAGAACCGAAAGTTTCAAATGGTGTTTCCGAAGCAAAAATCAAGAAAAAGCCCAAAAATACTGAAACAGATAGCCATAAAACGGTATCCAAAGTAGAAAACAGCGTCGCAGACACCACCACGCATAAAACCAAAACAGCGACTGCAAAAACTGGCGGCCTGAGCCGTTGGTCTATTCAGGCGGGCAGTTTCAGCAAAAAAGAAAATGCTGTCGCGCTGCTAGAAAAGTTGCAAAAACAAGGCTTTCCGGTGACATTACAGTCAAAAGGCGATATCTATAGATTGAAAATAGGTCCCGAACTGGATAAGCAACGCGCTGCTGACATGAAAAAAAGATTGGATAAGCAAAATATTCAATCTTTAATGATTACAGAATAAGCTGATTCGCTATTTTATCTTGCTGACCTGTTATTTAACGCGGTGAGATATGCTCTGGGTAGATAGCGTTATCATCGCAATGATCTTTACCTGTGCTTTAGCGGGCATCGTGCGCGGCCTGGCTGGTGAAATTTTGTCGCTGACCGGCTGGATACTGGCAATAGGAACAGGACTGACTTTTAACCGGGAGTTTTCGATTTTGCTCACCTTAACAGTGGCCAATCCTGCCGTTAAAGTCGCCTTATCCTTTGCGGGTTTATTATTCATCACGTTGTTAATAGGTAATACCATCAATGCCTTGCTGACTGATATTATCAAAGGCACAAACCTGGGATTTTTTAACCGTTTTTGGGCCATGTTTTTGGGTAGCGTACACGGTGGACTTATCGTGGCAACGCTTATCCTGTTAGCCGGATTGTCACCGTTACCGTCGGAGCCTTGGTGGAACAATGCGTTACTGATCCCTCCGTTTCAATCACTTGCTGTTTTTATGAGGGACAATATCCCTTCGGAAATGGCATCTTATGTCAATTATCACTAACACTTTCGTACTGGGTCCAAACAATAATGTGTGGTATTGCTGCTATCGTTTCACATCAACCGGTTAATCAGGAATTATATGATGCTCTTACCGTCTTGCAACACAGGGGTCAGGATGCTGCCGGCATCGTCACCTGCGAGCATGGGAGATTACATTTACGTAAGGAAAATGGCTTAACGCGTGATGTTTTCACCAATATCCAAATGTTGAAATTACGCGGAAACATGGGCATTGCCCATGTCCGTTATCCAACCGCAGGCTGCACCAGCTCTGCCGAAGCGCAGCCTTTTTACGTTAACTCACCTTTTGGCTTAACGCTTGCCCATAACGGCAATTTAACCAATACCGAAGAACTTAAAAAAGCGCTGTTCATCGAAGACCAGCGGCATTTGAATACCGATTCTGACTCGGAAGTGTTGCTGAATATTTTCGCACATGAGCTGCAAAGCCTGGGCAAGATACATCTCAGCGTCGCCGATGTTTTTGATGCCGTAGCGGGTGTACATCGTCGCTGTAAAGGCGCTTATGCCGTGGTCATCATGATTGCCGGTTTCGGTATTTTGGGTTTTAGGGATCCTAACGGTATAAGGCCTTTGATTTTTGGTGAACGCAAAACCGACGGCCAATCTGAATTCATGATTGCATCAGAGAGTGTTGCGCTGGATGTACTGGGTTTTTCGGTACTGAGGGACGTGCAACCTGGCGAGGCGGTGTTTATTGAACAATCCGGCATGCTGCATACTCAACAATGCACCTCAACTGTTGATCATTGCCCGTGTATCTTTGAATATGTCTATTTTGCCAGACCCGATTCCATTATTGACAATATTTCCGTACACAAGGCCCGGCTACGGATGGGCGAAAAACTGGCGGCAAAAATTCTCAGAGTCTGGCCCGATCATGATATTGACGTTGTTATCCCCATACCCGATACCAGCCGGACAGCAGCCCTGCAAATGGCCTATTTGCTAGGGGTTAAGTTTCGTGAGGGCTTTATCAAAAACCGTTATATTGGCCGGACGTTTATTATGCCTGGCCAGAAAATGCGCGAAAAATCTGTAAGGCAAAAACTTAATGCGATAGGTCTGGAATTTGAGGGTAAAAATGTCATGTTAGTGGATGATTCTATCGTCCGTGGCACAACATCGGAGCAAATTATCCAGATGGCCAGAGATGCCGGTGCCAAAAAAGTGTATTTTGCGTCTGCTGCACCGCCAGTGCGCTATCCCAACGTGTACGGCATTGATATGCCAGCCGCCCACGAATTAATCGCGCATAACCGTACTGAAGATGAAGTCTGTGAGGAAATAACCGCAGACCGGCTTATTTACCAAGATTTGGATGATTTGATTGAGGCGGTACGTAAAGGTAATCCTACTATTAAACATTTTGATACCTCGTGCTTCAGCAAAGAATATATTACTGGTGATGTCGATGATGCTTATCTGGATCGCATCGAAATGCTACGCAATGACAGCGCTCAAACCGCACGTAACACGCAATCGTGTATCATCGAAATGCAAAACAACAACTGACGCTAACACAGGCAGCATGGTTAACAACAGGGCGGCCAACAACCGCCCTTCTTTTTTTCTATTACTTTCCCATAATCCTATGAAAGACATTAACTGGAACGACTATTCTCTGGAAACCCAAGCCATCCGCGCAGGGCACAAGCGCACCCATGAAGATGAACACAGCATAGGTATTTTTACCACTTCCAGTTATGTGTTTAAAAATGCTGAAGAAGCCGCACTGCGTTTTACTGGCCAAAAAGCCGGTAATATTTATTCACGCTTTACCAATCCAACGGTCAATGCTTTTCAGGAACGTCTGGCATTTATGGAAAAAGGTGAACGCTGCCTGGCTTTTGCATCCGGCATGGCAGCCATCATGGCTGTGGGGATGGGATTGCTTAAAGCCGGCGATCATATCGTCTGTTCGCGCGGCGTATTTGGTAATACGGTACTGCTGTTTCAAAACTATTTTGGCAAATTTGGCGTAAGCACTGATTTTGTTGATTTGACGGATGCCAGTGCCTGGGAGGTTGCCATTAAGCCCAATACACAATTTTTATTTTTAGAAACACCGTCAAATCCACTCACTGAAATTGCAGATATTGAATTACTTGCTAATATTGCTCATAAGAATGATTGTTTATTGATTGTTGATAACTGTTTTTGCACACCCGTCTTACAAAGACCCTTTGAATTAGGTGCAGACATTGTTATCCATTCGGCCACTAAATACCTGGATGGACAAGGTCGCTGTATTGGTGGTGCGGTGATTGCCAGTAACGAGATCATAGAAAAATACATTTATCCGTATTTGCGTACCGGCGGTGCCACCATGAGCCCGTTTAATGCCTGGGTGTTTTTATCCGGCCTGGAAACCTTGGCGATAAGAATGAAAGCCCATTGCGACAGTGCCTTTGAACTGGCTCTGTGGCTGGAACAACAAGCGGGAGTAAGCCGCGTGCTGTATCCGGGCTTGTCTTCTCATCCGCAACATGAGCTGGCTAAACGCCAACAAAGCCATTTTGGTGGCATAGTGAGTTTTGAGGTAGCGGGCGGTAAAGATCACGCATGGCGGCTTATTGATGCGACAGGAATGATTTCAATTACCGCCAATTTAGGGGATGTGAAAACGACAATAACGCATCCGGCGACCACTACCCACGGCCGACTGACTCCAGAGGTAAGGGCACTGGCAGGCATTAAGGACGGTCTGGTAAGAATCTCGGTAGGGCTTGAAAACAGTGACGATATTAAAAACGACCTTCTAAGAGGGTTATAGCTAAAAACAGGGACACCATGGATTTAACAAGCGCAAGTAATTTACTCAGTAATAACGTAAAAATTCTTAAAAGTGAAGCCTCAAAAACCGCCTATCAAGGCGTGCTGATTGCAATAAGTAGTATTCTCATTGCGACGTGTTTGGTCAGTTTTTACGTTAACAACAGTATATCTCTGGAAAATCTATGGACGGCTCAAAAAAACAATATCGCACTGTGGATATTGGATGTCATCCCTTTTGTGTTTGGTATTTGGGGACAGCATTCCAGTTCGATCATGGCGTATCAGGCGGGAGCCCTTATCTTCGACCAGACTCAGGAGCTACGCAATAGAACGATAGATCTGGAAAAACACACCAATCATGTCAGCACCCACGATCTTTTAACCGACTTACCTAACCGGGCATTATTTTATGATCGGGTAGCTCGCGCTATCGCTTCAGCGAATCCGCACAATAGCCAACTATCAATTTTGTTGATCGAAATTGAAAACTTTAAAGATGTTTACGATACGCTGGGCAGAAACAGCAGCGATCATATTCTTAAACAAATTTCCATACGCTTACAGGGCGCAAGCGCCGAAAGTGACAGTGTTGCGAAAATAGATGGCAATGTTTTCGGTATTCTTATCTCCAATAGTGCGGACTTAAGTGAAGCCGAGCAACTTGCCAAACATATCCAAAAAGCGATGGAAGCGCCGTTTGTCATCGACAGACTGCAAGTAGGTATGCATGCCAATATTGGTATCGTGCATTTTCCGGGGCATGGCGAAGATGTGGACACTTTAGTCCAAAAAGCCGGTGTTGCGCTGCATATTGCGCAAAAATCCGCCAAAGGCTATGCCCTGTATGAACTCTCGTTTGATAAACATACACCGCTACGCCTGACATTAATGTCAGAATTACGCAGAGCCATCGAAAAAAATGACCTGGCGTTGTTTTATCAACCTAAAGTATCTATTCAAACCAATGAATTATACGGCGCAGAAGCCCTAGCCCGCTGGAATCACCCGACGCACGGTTTTATTGCGCCAGACGAATTCATCCCGATGGCAGAACGCACACGGATGATAAAACAGCTCACTCAATGGGTGTTAAAGCGAGCTTTTCGTGATTGTGCCACCTGGCATGAACAAGGTATCGATATAAAAATCTCGGTCAATTTATCAACCCGTGATTTACACGATCCTGATCTGCCGGATTTGATTGCTGGGATTGCGGCTGCAACGGGCATTAAACCGGAATGGATTATCCTGGAAATAACCGAAAGCGCCGTGATGAACGAACCTGAAAATGCGCTGGCCATCATCAACCGCCTGCATGATATGGGTTATCAATTTTCTATTGATGATTTTGGCACAGGGTATTCGTCACTCGCGTATTTGAAGAGATTACCTTTGGCGGAACTGAAAATAGACAAATCTTTTGTGATGGATCTGATGAACAGCGAAAATGATGTGGCTATTGTTAAAGCCATCATTAATCTGGCGCATAATTTAGGATTATACGTCACCGCAGAAGGCGTTGAAACCAACGCGATACTGGAAAAACTTAAAGAGTACAACTGCGATATTGCGCAAGGTTACTATTTGAGCAAACCTCTGCCGGTCACCGAGTTTAACAATTGGGTAAAAAAATCAAAAGCACCTGCTTGCCCTGCCTTAAAATCAAACACACTCATTTCAGGTGCTATGGAAAAATATCAATCTGAAATCTCACGCTGAACCATAAAACAATAGGCCGTAAAAACCAGTGATTTCTATTTAACAGTAACCTCGGTTTTTACGCCTTGCCTTGCCAGATCTTCCTGTAAGCGATTTGCAATCCCAATCTCAACTTTTTTTTGTATATCAAGTCCAAATAATTTACTAATAAACAGCATGAACCCACTTTGCTGTATTTCTGCAAGTTCTTCAATATTGTCGATATGAATTTCAATCATTTTATAATTCCTGTGTACTTTATTGAAAAGATAAAGTAACAAGGTAAGCTAAAAAAAGTACAGTAGATTGATCTGGCGCAAAGAAACCCGACAAAATTATTTAGGCGGCGGGCGTTACCTACAAGCCTACGCATGGTGTTTTAAAGTTGACCTGAGAGATTTTATAAACCTGCCAGGTCTAACCGATCTTTAATTGTAATTACTCAGCTGTCAAAAGATAAGGTACAACGTTTTTATCTATCCACGGAAAGCACAAAAAACACGGAAAGGTGTGGATATTTTGTCGCAAAAAAAATTATTATCGAAAACGTTTGTGTCTTTTGTGCTTTCCGTGGACTTTTTTTAACATCTACTGAGTAGTTACCTTCAATTAAACATCACCTTTTTGAGGGTGCTTACGCTGATCTGGACTTTGTAACTTGTTTAACGCATTGATATAAGCTTTTGCAGAGGCAATCACAATATCGGTATCTGCCCCCAAACCATTAACAATACGACCGGCTTTTTCAAGGCGAACGGTAACTTCACCCTGGGAATCAGTACCATTGGTAATGTTATTAACCGAATACAGCTCTAAAACTGCTTCAGATTTCACTAATTTCTCTATGGCTTTTAAACTGGCATCAACCACGCCACCACCCTCAGAATTACCGGTAATTTCCTGATTATTCACCCGTAATGTCACTTTGGCATTGGGGATTTCACCTGTTTCTGAACACACTTTCAACGCAATGAGCTTGATAATCTCATCTTCGGCTTCAAAACCGGCTTCTGAAATGAGCGCCTGTAAATCTTCATCAAAAATTTCGTGCTTCTTATCGGCCAATTGCTTAAAACGCGAGAACACCTCGTTTAACTCCGCTTCGGAAGTAAACTCAAAACCCAGTTCTGTTATACGGCTTTTAAAGGCATTTCGACCCGAATGCTTGCCTAATACCATGCGATTAGCACTCCAGCCGACATCTTCAGCCCGCATGATTTCGTAAGTCTCGCGGCTTTTTAACACGCCATCTTGGTGGATACCGGCCTCGTGTGCGAAGGCATTGGCACCGACAATCGCCTTGTTAGGCTGTACAGGAAACCCTGTAATTGACGACACCAGCTTGGAACAGGTCAAAATTTCTCGCGTATCGATACGTGTTTGGCAATCGAACACATCATGACGGGTACGTACCGCCATCACCACTTCTTCCAAAGACGCATTACCGGCACGTTCACCCAAACCGTTAATGGTACACTCGACTTGCCGCGCCCCGTTCATAACCGCCGCTAAGGAATTAGCCACAGCAAGCCCCAAGTCGTTATGGCAATGTACCGAGAAAATAGCTTTATCAGAATTTGGAATACGCTGGATCAAATTGGCAATCGTTGCGCCAAACTGTTGGGGCACGCTGTAACCGACGGTATCCGGTATATTCAGAGTACGGGCACCGGCATTAATCACCGCTTCTAAAATACGGCACAAGAAATCTTCATCTGAACGGCCCGCATCTTCCGGTGAAAATTCCACATCATCGGTATATTGCCGAGCCCGTTTTACCGCTCTCACCGCATGTTCAATCACTTGTTCAGGCGACATCTGCAATTTCATTTGCATGTGTATGGGTGAAGTCGCAATAAAGGTATGAATACGCGACTGCTTGGCACCTTTAAGTGCCTCACCGGCACGGTCTATGTCTTTATCCAGCGCTCTGGCCAAACCACATACAGTACTGTCTTTTATAACATTCGCCACTGCCTGTACCGATTCGAAATCACCGGGACTGGCGGCTGGAAAACCGGCTTCAATAATATCAACGCGCAACCGTTCCAACGCCCGGGCTATTCTGACTTTTTCATCACGGGTCATTGAAGCACCTGGACTTTGCTCACCATCACGCAAAGTGGTATCAAATATAATTAATTTATCTTTCATAAAAACGCCATTCATGGAGAACATGTCAAATTCAGGTATGACATGTATAAATAAGGTAGATTTGGATGTGTTTAACGGTAAATATAGATGCCCCTTAGGGCAGGAATATTACGGACAGGCGTGAACGGACACAAGAACAGGCGCTCGCGTCAGTGATAAAAGAAGAATTATGATTCACAACATATTTAATCATAGCCAGACTATACGCCAATCAAAGTAGGCACTCAAGCAGATTTTAAGGCTTACGCGCTTGCAATTTGCGTTTACGTCGACGCATAACCAAGGTAACCACAGGCCCTGAAACGGCGTAACCCAAAAACAGCAAAAATAACATGGTTTGTGGCTGTGCCATCACGAAGGCTATCGCCAACATAACCGAAATGGCCACAAAAAAAGGCACTTTACCTTTAAGGTCAATTTCTTTAAAACTGGAGTAACGAAAATTGCTCACCATCAACAATCCTGTGGTGATGGTTAATAGCACCGCTATATATTTTACCGATTCGGGATTGTAACCGTGTTCCAAACAAATCCATATAAAGCCTGCCAAAATAGCTGCCGCTGCCGGACTGGGCAATCCCTGAAAATAACGTTTGTCTGCGGTTCCCACTTGGGCATTAAAGCGAGCCAGTCGTAATGCCCCACCTGCTGTATGCACAAATGCACCAAATAATCCTAACTTACCCAAGCTGTAAAACGCCCATAGATACATCACTAAAGCCGGTGCCACCGCAAATGACAGCATATCGGACAAGCTATCGTACTGAACGCCAAACTCACTCTCAGTATTGGTTAATCTGGCAACGCGCCCGTCCAGGCCATCTAAAATCATGGCGACAAAAATAGCGATGGCAGCTGTTTCAAAGTGGCCACTCATCGCCGACGTAATCGCATAAAAGCCGGAAAACAACGCGCCTGTAGTAAACAGATTGGGCAATAAATAAATCCCCCGACGGCGAATAGAACGTTTTTCTGTAATCATAACTGTCTCCGATGTCATACTTGTGCTTAATGCGTTAACGTTGGTAAACGAGGTCACTGCCTTCGAATTATACAATACTTAAGATTAGCCGCAGCATCTGGCTTTTCCAAACAGAAAGCGACTACCCTATTTTTACCGCATAAAAAAGGCAGCCTAAAGCTGCCTTTTTTATTAATGCGCGAATAACTTAGGACAGCTTTTCTTTGATACGCGCTGCTTTACCGGTCAAATCACGCAGGTAGTAAAGTTTAGCACGACGAACATCGCCGCGACGCTTAACCACAATTTCACTGATAATAGGGCTGTGTGTTTGAAAAACACGCTCAACGCCTGTGCCATGAGAAATCTTTCTGACTGTAAAAGCAGAATTCAAGCCGCGATTACGCTTGGCTATCAC
>NZ_FUKJ01000316.1 GCF_900163745.1 Crenothrix polyspora | reverse complement strand
CCGGGCTTTACTGGCTTTATCGCGGTGGCCGGAAACTTCAACATAAATCACATCATTAGCCGTAGACAAATGTTTATCGGCGGGTAAGGTAATTTGCAGTAACACCGCCTGGCCGGATAAAAATCCGGCCAGCTTGCTGGAATCAGTGGCCAGCGTCAATGCCGTTAGCTTATCGCCCCAAGTCAAGCGTGCTTCGTCCACAATAGCGGTACTCTGGAAAGCACTCGCCTCCACGACAGCTTTATCGGTTTGCCATTGCAGTTGGTGTTCCTGTAAGTTGCGCTTAGAGGTTACGCCGTGGCGAAATAAATCCTGCTGCCGCTGGCGATTCTGCTCAGCTTGTTTGAGTTTTGCCAACGCTTGCTTACTCTGCGCCCACTGCGACAAATACCGGTTACGCAGCGCCAACAAAGGCTGTAAGCTAAGCGCTTTGCCGGTGACTGAAACCTCAGTGCCAAAATGGCTGGTTTCAAGTGCCGTGGTTTGTAAACCTGCTGCGATTTGTGTTTTTTCATCCAAAACCAGTGCCGAGCGATGACTACCGGCATCGTCAGCTGACTGTTGCTTGTCGTCATCATCGGCAAAAACAGCGGTAGCCATCGACAACACTACGATCATCAACAACCTTATTGAGCGTGTAAATCCAATCATAGAAAAAAGCATGTTTCGAGTAAGTCGTTTACAGTGGCCTTAAAGTATAATGCCTGTCATAGGTCAGATGAACACTAAAAATGCTCAGGCTAAGCAAATTTCACAAAAACTTAACGCACACCGTCGAGAATCCGATATGATTGATTTACCGAAAAACCTAAAATACGCAACCTCCCATGAATGGGCAAAACTGGAAGACGACAATGTCGTTCGTGTCGGCATCACTGACTTTGCCCAGCAACAATTAGGCGACCTGGTTTACATCAAACTGCCCGTAGTAGGGGATGTTTTTAAAGCACAGCAACATTGTGCGGTGGTGGAGTCTGTTAAGAGTGCATCGGATTTATACAGTCCCGTTTCAGGAAAAATCGTAGCCGTTAATGATAGCCTTATAGATGACGCTTATCTGGTCAATGACGAGCCTTATCAGGCATGGCTGTTTTGCATTAAGACCGAGACACCAGCCGAACTGGATAACTTAATGGATGCCGACGCTTATCAAACGATGATAGATCAATAAGGGAGATTTTTGCATGGCTTATCAGGAAGCAAAAGGCATTAAACGGCTGATTAATGCCTGTATCTTCTCCGCAGCCGGTTACAAGGCCGCTTGGCAAAATGAAGAGGCGTTCCGCCTGGAAGTTATTATCCTGGCTGTCAGCACACCGCTGGCACTCTGGCTAGGGCAAACCACGGTAGAAAAACTACTGCTAATCGGCAGTGTAGTATTGGTGGTACTGGTCGAACTATTAAACTCAGCTGTAGAAGCTGTGGTTGATCGTGTAGGATTAGAACATCACGAATTATCAGGTCGTGCCAAAGATATTGGTTCGGCAGCCGTCAACGCATCGTTGATTTGGGCAGCAATCACCTGGGCAGCAATTTTAATTTAAAGGAAAAAGAGTAATGAGTGCGTTAATCTGTGGTTCTATGGCCTACGACACGATCATGGTGTTTCATGATAAATTTAAAAACCACATATTACCGGAAAAGGTACACATTCTGAATGTCTCCTTTTTGGTACCTACCCTGCGCCGTGAATACGGGGGCTGTGCCGGCAATATCGCCTACAACCTGAAATTACTTGGCGAACATCCATCGATTATGGCCACCGTCGGCCATGATTTTGAACCCTATGCACAATGGTTAGGCCAAAACAGCCTGTCCAGTCAGTTTATTCGCATACTGGACAATAACTATACCGGCCAGGCCTATATCACTACCGATGAAGACGGCAATCAGATTACCGCGTTTCATCCGGGTGCCATGAGTTTTTCACATCTCAATTCAGTTCCTACCGATGAAAACGTTAGTATAGGTATTGTGTCACCCGACGGTAAGGAAGGCATGCAATTACATGCCGAACAATTTGCCGAGCTGGGTATTCCGTTTATTTTTGATCCCGGCCAAGGCATGCCAATGTTTGATGGCGATGAATTACGCAAATTTATTGACCAGGCCGCCTGGGTGACTTTAAACGATTATGAATCTGAACTTATGCAGGAGCGTACCGGCTTAACGCTAGACGAAATAGCCGGAAAAGTCGAAGCGCTGATTGTTACCCTAGGTGGCAAAGGTTCAAAAATATATACCCAAGGACAATGCATCAGTATTCCAGCCGCTAAACCCAAAGCACTGATTGATCCCACCGGTTGTGGTGATGCCCACCGCGCTGGTTTACTATACGGACTCATGAATGATCTGAATTGGGAAACTACCGGCAGAATTGCCTCGTTAATGGGTGCAATTAAAATTGAACACAACGGCACTCAAAACCATGCGTTTGACATGGATGATTTTCAACAACGCTATTTCGACAACTTTGGTTCTTCATTTTAACTGGCCTATGCTAAATAATACCCAACAGCTACTCGACATCATGGCACGTCTGCGCAATCCAGACGGGGGTTGCGCCTGGGATCTTAAACAGAGTTTCAGCAGTCTTGTTCCCTATTTGATTGAAGAAGCCTACGAGGTCGTTGATGCCATTGAGCGTAACGATCTCGATGAATTACGTAATGAACTGGGCGACCTGCTGTTACAAGTGGTGTTCCACGCACAGATTGCCAAGGAAATGGGTGAATTTGACTTTGAGCAAGTAGCGCAAGGCATCAGCGATAAGCTCATCCGCAGACACCCGCATGTGTTTGCCGATGCGGTATTTAACACTGACCAGGAACGTCACCAGGCCTGGGAACAGGCCAAAGCCGACGAACGCCAGCAAAAAAACAAAACACTAAAGCCGGAAAGCGTATTATCAGGTGTCGCCAGCCATCTACCGGCACTGATAGAATGCAAGAAAATTCAGGATCGCGCTGCCGATCACGGCTTTGATTGGCCGCATGTGTTGCCGGTATTTGACAAGGTACTGGAAGAGTTGAATGAAGTCAGAGAAGCCTGGGCATCTGGCGATGTAAAACACATTGAGGAAGAAGTCGGCGATTTGTTGCTGGTTACTGTCAATCTGGCACGCCACCTCAACCTGGATGCAGAAACCACCTTAAAGAAAAGCACCAAAAAATTCGTTAAACGCTTTGAGTATATCGAACAACAGGTAGAAGCCTCAGCGCGGACTGTGAAGGATTGCAATCTGGATGAATTAAATGATTACTGGAATCAAGCTAAAGTAGCTTTAAAAAGCTAAAGGTAACTACCCAGTCTTTCAAAAGATAGGGTACAGCGTTTTTATCTATCCACGGAAAACACAAAAAACACGGAAAAATGTCAATGTTTTTTCACAAAGAGAATGATTACCGAAAAATTTTTGTGTCTTTTGTGCTTTCCGTGGACTTTTTAACATCATACTTAAGTAGTTACGATTTTTTTAGATAAATCCCCTTTTCTAAAGGGGAAGTAAGTTGTTACTTAACAAGCTAACCGTGAGGAGTAAATAAGATGCGCCAAGATAACGGACGAGAAAGTGATAATATCGAAGACCGCCGTGGCATGAGTGTGGGCGGAAAAACACTGGCCGGTGGTGGCTTGGGCATGGTTGCGTTAGCAGTAATTGCCCTGTTCATGGGGGTTGATCCTTCCATTGTATTAAGTACGCTCGGCAGCAATATACTTGCCCCGCAACAACAAACCCGCAAAGCTGCACCTAGCAATCCCCAGGATGAACAAACAAAAAAATTCATGTCGGTGGTTCTAGGCTCCACTGAAGATACCTGGGGAGATATATTCCAAAAGTCTGGCAGCCGGTATGAAAGACCCAAGCTAGTTCTGTACAGCGGCCAGATTGAATCCGCCTGCGGCTTTGGTGAAGCGGCGATGGGGCCTTTCTATTGCCCCGGTGATCGCAAGCTGTATCTCGATATGAGCTTTTTCAACGAACTGGCCAATCAGCACAACGCTCCTGGTGATTTCGCGCAGGCTTATGTGGTCGCTCACGAAATCGGCCATCATGTACAAAACCTGCTGGGCACTGCTGATCGAGTCCAGCAAGCCATGCAACGCGGCAATGAAACCTCCAACAATCAACTGCAAGTCCGCATGGAGCTGCAAGCCGATTGCTACGCCGGTGTCTGGGCTAATCACGCCAATCAAATGCGGCAAATTCTGGAGCCAGGCGATCTTGAAGAAGCGTTAGCCGCCGCCAGTGGCGTTGGTGATGATCGATTGCAAAGACAAACGCGGGGCTATGTTGTGCTGGAGTCCTTTACTCATGGATCTTCTGCACAGCGTATGCAATGGTTCGGCATCGGTGCCAAGACCGGTGACCCTAAAAAATGCGATACCTTTAGTGCAAGATAACATCCGTAAAATCTCACTGCCGTTAAGTTCAGCCGTTTGTGGTACGTCTGTAAAATCATGAAGGGCTGAACAACGTATCGCTGTTTTTTCTCGTAATAACCTGCTATCTCATTAAGCGTAACAACACACGACATGTCTAGCCAAATTGATTCAAGCGCTAACACGCCATTGCTGTTAGTAGAAGGACTTACTGTCGCCTTTAATCCGCAGCAACCCGTTGTTGACGCTATTAGCTTTGCGATTTACCCCGGCGAAACCTTTGCCCTGGTGGGTGAGTCAGGTTCTGGCAAATCAATAACCGCCCTGTCGGTGTTACGCTTATTGCCCAATAACGCCAAACTCAGCGCTGATACCATTAACCTGGCTGGCGATAATTTGCTGGCTCGCTCTGAATATGATTTGTGCCAAATTCGCGGACGGCGCATTGGCTTTATTTTTCAAGATCCCATGTCATCATTAAACCCCGTGATGACCATCGGCAGCCAAATTGCCGAGGCGATCAGCATTCACTTTACCTTACCCAAAGCTGCCCTGGCACAACGGGTGCAGGAATTATTACAGCAAGTTGAAATCCCCCAACCCGAACAACGCAGTAAAGATTATCCGCATCAACTGTCTGGCGGTCAGCGGCAACGGGTAATGATAGCAATTGCACTGGCAGGCAAACCGGATTTGTTGATTGCCGATGAACCCACTACGTCTTTGGATGTCACGCTGCAAGCACAAATCATAGATTTGCTGAAAAACTTACAGCGACAAACCGGTATGGCGCTGTGGTTTATTAGCCATGATTTGGCGCTGGTGTCCACTATTGCTGACCGCGTTGCGGTGATGCAAAAAGGCAAGATTGTTGAAACCGGTTTAACAGACGATTTTTTCAATGCCCCCAAACATCCGTACACCCAGAAATTACTGGCGGCATTGCCATCAATCAACCATGTCGGTAATAAACCCCAAAACAACGTCGCTGTACCTGCACCGTTACTGCAAGTTAAAGATTTTTATTGCTACTATCCGATCCGCAAAGGGCTTTTTAAACGCATCGTAGATTATGTGCGTGCGGTGGATGGTGTCAGCTTTAACATTCCACGCGGCAAAACCCTGGCTTTGGTGGGTGAATCCGGCTGTGGCAAAACCACATTGGGAAAAAGCCTGTTAAATTTAATCCCAGGTAGCACTGGCCAAGTGACGATTGATGGTGTAGAGCTGCATACGTTGACCGGTGAGGCGCTGCGACAACAACGAGCCAATATTCAAATTATCTTCCAAGATCCGTTTTCATCGATGAATCCCAGGATGCTGGTCGGCGATATTATTGCCGAAGGCTTACGCGCCTTACAACCTAATGCAACAGCCAGCCAATGCCTGCAACGTGTCCAGCAATTGCTCCTGCAAGTGGGTTTGCCGGAAGAATCTGCGCTGCGTTACCCGCATGAATTTTCCGGTGGCCAACGCCAGCGTATTTGCATAGCCCGCGCATTGGCGGTTGAACCTAAATTGATAGTTTGTGATGAACCGACTAGCGCCTTGGATGTGTCCATACAAGCGCAGATTATTGCCTTGCTGAAAACTCTGCAACAAGAAAAAGGCGTTAGCTACTTGTTTATCACCCACGATCTGGCTGTGGTGGCTGAAATTGCTGATGACATTGCGGTGATGTATCAAGGGAAAATTATTGAACACGGCAGTGCAATCAATGTGTTAAAACAGCCGCTGCATGATTATACCAAGAAGCTATTGGCGGCGGTTCCAGTGAAAAAAGAACTTCATGATTGAAAACGAGGGTTGAGTTACGCGATAAACCCGCTAGCCAAAAGGATTGGTTAAATCCAAACCGCAGAACTGGAAATCTTTGATATTACGGGTTGCCAGCTTAGAATTATGGGTTCGGGTGATTGCAGCAATTTGAGCATCCGGAAAGCTCATGGGACAGCCCATTTCTTTTCTGTGTCCCATGATGTCGGCATAAACCCGCGCAGACGCATTATCAAAACTGAGTATCCGATATTCAAAGCCTTGTGCAATAAATTGCTCAAAACGGCTTTGCAAAAGCTTGCGACGCTGACCGTCGGCTAACACACGCAAACCATAACCAATTTCCGCAATACTAACGCTAGTGATAAACAGATGATGGTTAATTTGCTGGTTTAACCATGCCAAAACCGAAGCACTTGGCTGAGGTCGCATAACTTCTGAAACAATATTGGTATCCAATACAATCACAGCAACAAATCCATCGGTTCATGTGCAGTATGTTCGGGTAAATTCAGTTCAACGCCTTGGGTTTCACCAAACAACTCTAATGCCATATCGCCTAGCTTTTTTTCCGAGGTAACGGTTTGTTTAAGAATCTGTCGTACTTCTTCTTCCATTGAAACACCATGTGCTATAGCACGAAGTCGTAATCTTGAAAACACATCCTCATCTAATTTTCTAATACTTAGGTTTGCCATATCACATATCCCCTATCAATACCTTCGCCAAACGGATAAAGTCAGTTGGAAATGATATTTGGCAAAATTTTATGCAATTGATTTTTATGTGTTTTGTATTTTCAACTTGCATCCATTTTGATCAAATTTAGATCAAAATCCAAAATTGGCGAAGGTATTGCCCTATACAAATCATTATTTGGATGATAGCATCTGCTAGCATTAATAATCAACAAGATATTTGATTGCAGTTGTTGGCGGCGGTTCCAGTGAAAAAACAGTATGTTTGCGAATAAATGCCGGGGTACTCGAAAAACTGCTAACCTACGTTTGGCGCACTTTATCGCATTGATATGAACCCATACTAAGTAATCGACCATAAGTTTTTTAACATTTTATGGCTCGCGCACCACGAAACATGAACATTGGGTGTTAAAAAACTTTTGAACGACTACTTATGAGCTACTTTTACGATCACCTTGATTACGATATTAAAGCGATACTGTTAGCGCAAATACGCGATCTGTGGACACATAATTCAACATCCTTGGAAGGCAATAGCCTCACGTTGGGTGAAACCAGTTTTATATTGGAAGAAGGGCTGACCATACACGGCAAGCCCTTGAAGGATCATAATGAAATCTATGGACATGCCAAGGCCATTGAAATTATTTACGCGCTATTAAAATCTGATATGGTAACCCAGCAAGATATTTTTAAATTGCACCGCTCGGTTTTAACC
>NZ_FUKJ01000058.1 GCF_900163745.1 Crenothrix polyspora | reverse complement strand
CAAAACAACCTGCAACCTCCCATGAGTCTGCGGGTTAATCTGTCAAAAATGAGCCGTGCCGATTATTTGCAACAACTGGATCAGCAGGCTATTGCTGCCACTGCACCGCCGCAGTGTACAAGCGCAATTATCCTGGATAAACCTATCGCCGTGGAATTATTACCCGGCTTTGCGCAAGGTTTAATCTCCGTACAGGACAATGCTACACAACTGGCGGCCAAATTGCTAGATGTGCAAGCAGGTGATCGGGTCTTGGATATTTGTGCCGCACCGGGCGGAAAAACCGCGCATATTCTGGAAAACCAACCCGATCTAAAAGAATTAATCGCCGTCGACATCGATGACTCCAGAATGCGGCGTGTCAGTGAAAATTTACAGCGCTTGCAATTGCAGGCCACCCAGATAGTTGCAGATGCCGCACAGCCACAAGACTGGTGGGATAACATTCCGTTCGAGCGCATTTTATTAGACGCGCCCTGCTCCGCACTGGGGGTTATTCGCCGTCATCCTGATATTAAATTACTGCGTAGACCGGAAGATATTGCGCCATTGCAAGTCTTGCAACAAAACCTGCTCGAAGCCGCATGGTCAATGCTGGCAATCGGCGGCACCTTGCTGTACGCAACGTGTTCCATACTTAAACAAGAAAACGAACAGCAAGCGGCGGCATTTTTGGCAACGCACCCCGATGCCATCGAGTGGCCGATTTTGTCCGATTGGGGCGTGATACGACCCGTTGGTAAACAAATTATTACCGGCGAGTCAGATATGGATGGCTTTTATTATGCACGCTTCAAAAAACTGTAGGCTTGGTTTTTGCTTTGGCTTGATGTTATGGTTGTTATCAGCCACGGCTTATGCCGATGGTGAAGTTGCAGAAGTCAAACAGGCCAAGCTGACGCTGGAAGAAAATGCCTACGTACTATCGGCCGAGATCATCTATCGATTTAGCAAAAAGGCCATGAATGCCTTGCAAAATGGTGTGCCTTTATTCTGGATTGTACAGATTGAAGTCCAGGAGCAACGTGACTTTATTTGGAACAGAACCCTGTCCGAAAAGGAAATACGCTATCGTTTGCAATACCACGCCCTGCTGAATATGTACCGGGTAAAAAATGAAAGCAGCGGCGAAGTGTACAATTTTTCCACCCTGGCTGCGGCACTGGATTTAATGTCGACAATACGCGATTTTCCGGTTATCTCCAGCGGCTTTATCAATCTTGACAAAAATCAATACCGCACCGCAGTCAGGGTGCTGTTCGACCGCAATGCGCTGCCCCTGCCGCTACGTCCGATTGCCTACCTTAACCCGCAATGGTATCTTTCCAGTGACTGGACATTATGGCCGCTAACAAAATAAAACTGCCGGTTAGCCTGTTCATCTTGATCCTGTTCGGATTAATTTTGGTGTCGCTACAACTGATGAGTTCCGCCACCCAGGAATCATCGCAACTGAGCGCCATGTATTCCTGGCTGCTGATCGTCAATGCCTTGGGTTCAGTGGTGCTACTGGGTCTGGTCGGTGCCAATATTTATTCATTGACCCGACAACTGAAAAAACGCGAGGCCGGATCGCGGCTAACAACGCGCATGATTTCGTTGTTCGTATTGCTGGCGCTGGCACCGGCTATTATCGTGTTCTATTTTTCCATGCAGTTTTTACATCAAGGTTTTGACAGCTGGTTTAACGTGGAAATAGACCGGGCAATGGAAGATGCGCTGGAACTGAGCCAAACCTCTCTCGATCAACGTATGCGCTGGCATCTAAGACAAACCCAACAATTAGCTGAAAAGCTGGAAGAAACTTCCGAAAGCATGGCTTCTTTTGAGATGGAAAATTTACTGGATCAGTCAGGCTCATCGGAAATGACACTGTTTTCACGTCAAGGCCGCATCATTGCCTCCAGCAGCACCAATCCGAGCGATATTTTACCCAGCCTGCCGGATGAGCACGCCTGGCTACAACTGCGGCGCAATGGCGAATTTGTTACCTTAGCGCCAATACGGGACAATGAATTAATGATCCGTGTCATGGTGACGATTAAGGCACAAGAGCCGTACTATTTGCAGGCGCTGTACACGGTACCGACGCGCATTGCCGATTTGGCCGACTCGGTCGAATTTGCCTTTGTACGCTATCAGGAAATGAATTTTCTACGCGACTCGCTCAAATTAAGCTTTTCACTGACCTTATCGCTGGTGTTGCTGATGAGTATGCTAGCGGCGATTTGGGTAGCTTTTATCAGCATCCGCAACATTATTGCCCCCGTTAAAGAACTGGTTAAAGGTACTCAGGCCGTGGCATCAGGCCATTACGACCAGCAATTGCCGGTGGTGACCCATGATGACCTGGGCTTTTTGGTGGAATCTTTTAACGATATGACGCACCGTATCGCTATGGCGCGTGATGAAACCAAACAGGCTGGTTTTATCGTTGAAAACCAGCGTGCTTACCTGGAAACCATACTGGCCAATTTAACCGCAGGCGTGATCAGTTTCGACGTGGAATATAAAATCCGTACCGCCAATCAGGCCGCCTACCGGATTTTCCACGTACACGTCAGTCATTTTATTGGCCAAACCTTGCTGGAAGTGGCAGAAATCTATTCGGAACTGGCCGAACCACTCAAATCCATTCAGCGCCTGTTGGGACAAACCGATGATATTTGGCAGCACCGAATTGCTTTTTTAGGCCCCAATGGTCGACAAGAGCTGTTATGCCGTGGTACGCCATTGTTTTCCCAGGTCGGTGTGCGGGTTGGTGCGGTCGTCGTGTTCGACGATGTGACCAATTTAATCCAGGCGCAAAAAAATGCCGCCTGGGGTGAAGTGGCGCGGCGTTTGGCGCACGAAATCAAAAATCCGTTAACACCGATACAGTTATCCGCCGAACGTTTGCAACACAAGCTGGCTTCAAAATTAGATCCTGCGGATGCCGATATTTTGCAACGATCCACCGCAACCATAGTCCAACAAGTTGAAGCCATGAAAGAAATGGTGGATGATTTTTCCGAATACGCCAAACCGTCCAAAAAGGAGACTGTGGATATTAACCTGCCCACCTTGGTGCAGGAAGTATTGGCGCTCTATACCTTGCGGCTTGGTGTAAGATTTAAAGTGGATTATGATGAAACCGGCTTGCTGATTATCAAAGGTGATCCGATCAGTATGCGGCAAGTGTTGCACAACCTGATTAAAAACGCCCTGGAAGCGATAGACGGCAGCGGACAAATTGACATCATCGTGCATCGCGTGCAAAAAAATAGCACCGATTTTATAGAAATAGGCCTGTACGACGATGGCCCCGGCATTAAAGACGAGCAACTGGAAACGATTTTTGAACCCTACGTCACCAGCAAAGCCAAAGGCACCGGCTTAGGACTGGCGATAGTCAAAAAAATAATTGAACAACACGGCGGCGCGATATGGATCGATACCACGCGTGACATTGGTGTCGGCTTTATCATACAACTGCCTGCAAGTAACTTTGAAATAACCGAGAAGCCATGAACACACAAAAACCCCGCATCTTAGTCGTCGATGATGAACCCGATATTCGCAGTCTGGTGTGTGAAATCCTTGAAGATGAGGGCTATCAGGTTTACACGGCAGAAAACGCCAATACCGCACGCGACCACAAAAAATCCAAAATACCGCATTTAATCCTGCTCGACATCTGGATGCCGGATACCGATGGCATCACCTTGTTGAAGGAATGGGTCGCCGAGGATCCCTTACTGTGCCCCGTGGTAATGATGTCTGGCCACGGCTCGGTAGAAACCGCCGTTGAAGCGACTCGATTGGGCGCTTATGATTTTCTTGAAAAGCCGTTGTCATTGGCCAAATTGCTGCTCATTATCGAAAGAGCCCTGGAAGCCAGCAATCTGCAAATAGAAAATGCCGGCCTTAAACAACAACTGGTCGCCGATATTGAGCCGGTGGGCAAAAGTGCCGCCGTCGCCAGAACCAAAGATCATTTAAAGCGCCTGGCGCAGCATGATGCCCGCATTCTGTTTACCGGCGAAGCAGGCGTGGGTAAAGAAATGTACGCCCGTTATCTGCATAACAACAGCCCACACCGCGATGGCCCGTTTATTGACGTGGCAGTCGGCAGTATTTCGCCGGAAAACTCGGCGGTGGAATTTTTTGGCAAAGAAGATGGCGGTAGAGTCCATGTCGGCTTACTGGAGCGGGCGCATAAAGGCACGCTGTTTCTCGGCGAAATAGGTGATATGGATAAAGAAACCCAATCAAGATTGCTAAGTGCCTTGGAATCCAGCACTTTTTTACGAGTGGGCGGCAGCGAGGCTGTGCATGTTGATGTCAGGATTATAGCGTCGACGCGTATCCCCCTGGACGAAGAAATCAGGTTACGACGCTTTCGGCAAGATTTATATTATTTACTGAATGAAGTCATTATCGAAATTCCGCCTCTGAGAGACCACAGTGAAGATGTGCCCGGCTTGCTCAGTTTTTACGTCGACTATTTTGTCAACCAGGAGAAATTGTCTTTTCGACGTTTTTCGATGGCGGCACAAAACTTTTTACGCAACTACAGTTGGCGCGGCAATGTGCGGGAATTAAAAAACCTGGTGCAACGCTTGATGATTTTAGGTGTCGGTGAAGACATTGAATTAGCTGAAGTTAAAGCCGCTTTGGGTGCTGTGGCCAGTGATGTCGTGCCCTCGTCATCCGTGCCGGATTTTTTTAACCTGCCCTTAAAAGAAGCCAGGGATCATTTTGAAAAAGCCTATCTGGAGTACCATTTTGAGAAAACCGGCGGCAGTGTTGCAAAATTATCCGCTGCTGTGGGCATGGAGCGCACCCACCTTTATCGCAAATTACACTCGTTAAATATCAAGGTATAGCTCCATCCTGTCGCACTTAACTTTGCGCCATTCATAAAAAAATTGAATAACTTGACAAAATTTAGTATCATTGGTGGTCTTTTATTTGGCCTTTAACAGCAAGACGTAAGTAACGAATGAAAACATTTAGTGCAAAACCAGAAGAAGTTAAGCGCGATTGGTACGTGGTCGATGCAGAGGGGAAGACATTAGGTCGTCTTGCTTCTGAGATTGCACTTCGTCTTCGCGGCAAACATAAACCAGAATATACACCGCATGTTGATACCGGTGATTACATTATTGTCGTCAATGCCGAAAAAATCGGCGTGACCGGCAATAAAGAAAAAAATAAGCTTTATCAACATCACACCGGCTACATCGGTAATTTAAAAACCGTAAGCCTGGGTAAATTAAGAAAAACGTTCCCTGATCGCATTATCAATACTGCGGTTAAAGGGATGTTGCCAAACAATCCATTAGGGCGTGCCATGTTCAAGAAATTGAAAGTGTATGCAGGTCCTGAACATGATCATCAGGCTCAACAGCCAAAAGTTTTAGAATTATAAGCGAGTAGACTCTATGGCAGCAACTCAATATTATGGAACCGGTCGTCGTAAATGCGCTATAGCGCGTGTTTATGCAACAACAGGAACCGGAAAAATCACTGTTAACTCGAAGACTCTTGAGGAATACTTTGGTCGCAAAACTGACCAAATGGTTTCTTGTCAGCCATTGCAATCCGTTGAAATGGAAGGCAAATTCGACATCAACGTGATTGTTAAAGGCGGCGGCCCTTCTGGCCAAGCCGGTGCCATTCGCCACGGTCTTACCCGTGCATTGATGGTATACGATGAAACGCTACGCCCAGTACTTAGAAAAGCGGGCTTTGTTACCCGTGATTCACGTATTGTAGAACGTAAGAAAATTGGCTTGCATAAAGCCAGAAAGCGTCCTCAGTACTCAAAACGTTAAACCTATATTTGCGAGGCTCGCGTCTCGCTTTATATCAAAAAAGGCAGCACTGTTTACATGCTGCCTTTTTTTGTTTAAGCCGGAATGGCTACCGTTCATTCATAACCGCCAAAATACCTGCTTTAATTTGGGTACTATAGTTTTTCAGATAAATACTTTCCTGCTCAAGCTGATAAAAATCATACGGCGATCGCAAAATCCTCACGCATTTTTTTCATGGCGCAAAGAATTTTACCGGCATCTTGCATATAAATTTTGCAGGTTTTTACGATTGATGTATACGCCCTTCAAAGGTATTTAAAATACTTCACCAGATTTTCCAGAATTGATTTTGAAGTGTAAAAGCTAAAATTTGCGAAAGTCTTAATAGACTGTATCATCGTCAGAATTTAGCATTACCTCATAACTCTTACCCGCCAAGCAGTGGTAACCAAAAATAAATGCCTATCCCCTATTTCCGCCTATCTGGATACTACTTTTTTTATTTTGCAACCTTAGGCGCTTTTTTACCCTACTGGAATTTATACCTTAAGCACTGCGGTTTTAACGCAGTGCAAATTGGCGAATTTTCGGCACTCATTGTGGGAACACGCATTATTTCGCCTAATCTGGTCGGTTATATTGCCGACCGCACCGGCAAAAATTTGCCCATCATTCGCATGACATCGTTGTATACAGTGTTAATTTTTGCCTATTTTTTGTTTCCCCAGAATTATTTGGGGTTAGCCTTAATAACGGCTGGATTTGGCCTGTTTTGGAATGCGTCTCTGCCACAGTTTGAAGCGGTAACCTTATTTCACTTAAAAGATCAGACACAACGCTATAGCCAGATCAGACTATGGGGCTCGGTAGGTTTTGTGATTGCCGTTCTGGGCATCGGCCGATTATTGGACAACCAACCTATTACACAGCTGCCAATTATCATTACCTTGTTCTTAATGGGTTCATGGTTTACCACACTGGTTACTCCGGATACCAAACCCATCAAACACAAAGCCGCTGCAATTGGGTTGCTGAAAATTTTAAAAAAACCAGAAGTCTTGGCTTTTTTGGCCGTTAATGTCTTGCTGCAAATTTCTCATGGCCCTTATTATGTGTTTTATTCCATTTATCTGGCCGACTACCATTACAGTGCTACCCTGACCGGCTTTTTATGGGCATTAGGTGTCTGTGCCGAGATTGTCCTGTTTATGAGCATGCAGCGTTTGTTAAAACATTTTTCACTGCGAACTTTATTATTGCTGAGTCTTTTATTGTCTGCCATACGCTGGCTGATGATTGCCTGGTGCGCTGACAGCTTAGTCGGTTTGGTGATTGCCCAGCTCTTACACGCGGCAAGCTTTGGCAGCACGCATGTGATTGCCATCAATCTGGTGCATAAATATTTTGGTGAACAACATCAAGGCAAGGGACAAGCACTATATAGTAGTATCAGTTTTGGTCTGGGAGGGATGATCGGCAGTCTCTACAGTGGCCACTACTGGAACATTTTAGGCGCACAATTTGTTTACACAATAGCCGCATTGTGTTGTGTTATTGCTTTTGTAGTGACTTATTTATGGCTAGAACGGGAAAATAATCGCGCATTAAGCTAGAATTAGCCAATAAACTATGTTGTTTTGTCTATAAGTCTCACGTTATTCAGTTAAGAATATTGATTAGGAAATTGATGTGTTTGAAATTATAAAGAGCGGTGGCTGGATGATGTGGCCACTTATAATCTGTTCCATCGGCGCAATGGGTATTATTGTTGAACGCTTCTGGTCCTTACAAAAAAATAAAATTGTGCCGCCAGAGTTAGTGCCACAAGTCTGGAAACTGTCACGCGAAGAAAAAATTGACAGTGTTCTGCTGCACCGTTTACGCACCAATTCGCCATTGGGTGCTGTGCTGGCAGCGGGGCTTTCTCATCGGCATTTAGGCCGCGATGTCATGAAAGAATGTATTGAAGAAGCGGGACGTAAGGTTGTTCATGAACTGGAACGCTTTTTAAATCCACTCGGCACTATCGCAACCATCAGTCCATTATTGGGATTATTGGGCACAGTATTTGGTATGATCGACATTTTCTCGTCGCTGATGCAACACGGTTCGGGTGATCCTAGCGTTCTGGCAGGCGGCATTTCAGTCGCACTGATTACCACGGCGGCAGGTTTGGTGATTGGTATTCCCAGCCTGATTTTCCATCGTTACTTCGAGCGTCTGGTCGATGAATACGTTGTCGACATGGAAACCGAAGCCTTACGCTTGGTTGATATTTTGCAAGGCGACCGCGAAGAAGAGGAACTCGATGAAATTCCGGCGTAAACCCAAAGAAAAACTGGATATTACCCTGATATCCATGATTGATGTCGTTTTTGTATTGCTGTTGTTTTTTGTGGTGTCTACCCGTTTTAACCAGCAAACCGGCATCAGCATACAATTGCCTGAAGCAGCGGGCGAGCAAACCCAAGCACAACCCAAAATGGTAACGCTACTCATCAGTGCAGAAGGCCATTATTTATTGGAAAACGAAGACGGCACACCCGAAGAACTGCCCGACCAGAAAAAGGAAACCCTGTTGCAAGAGCTGCGTAAACGCGCCGAAATGTCTTCACAAGAACCTTTTATCATTAAGGCCGATGACAAAACAGCGCATCAATATGTTATCACCGCGCTGGATTTTGCTGGGCAAGCGGGGTTTACGCACATAACCTTCGCCACTCAGGAAGAACACGACGACAAATGATGCCCAAACAGGCACCTGCTTTCTGGCATAACGACTCCTGGCCAGGTGTTGTATTGCTACCTCTAGGCTGGGTATTTGCCGCTTGTGTTAGATTGCGCCGATTTCTATACCACACGAATATCTTAAAACAACAACGTTTGTCTGTACCGGTTATTATTGTTGGCAATATTACGGTGGGCGGAACCGGTAAAACACCTTTAGTCATTTATATTGCCAGGCTGCTTAAACAGGCTGGCTTTAAACCAGGCATTATTAGCCGAGGTTACGGTGGCAATGCTGCATCACAGCCACAATCAGTAACGGCGCACAGCCATGTGCAACAAGTCGGCGATGAAGCTTTGTTAATCGCCAGTCAAAGTGATTGTCCGATGACCGTAGGAGCATTACGGGTTGATGCTGCGCGATTATTGCTGGCGCAAAACGACTGTGATGTTATTCTTTCTGATGATGGCTTGCAGCATTACGCCTTGGCCAGAGACATTGAAATTGCTGTGATTGATGGTGGCAGACGCTTTGGCAATGGTTATTGTTTACCGGCAGGCCCATTACGCGAGCCCGTCGCCCGCTTGCAACAAGTTGATATGATTGTTGTCAATGGCGAAAAAACCGATGCTCGTGAATTTTCCATGCAGCTGGCTGGCACGGTTGCTGTTAACATCAGTAGCGGTGAGTCCAGGCCATTATCGACATTTACCGGCATTGCTTGCCATGCTTTGGCGGGAATCGGAAATCCTGAGCGATTTTTTACATCGCTAGCAGCGGCTGGATTAGTGTGCGAATCGCACTATTTTCCCGACCATCATCCGTTTTCACAGCAGGATATAACGTTCCTGGATGACAAGCCGGTATTAATGACCGAAAAAGATGCGGTAAAATGTACGCTCTTTGCAAGTCATCAGCATTGGTATGTGCCAGTCAAAGCCCTGTTAAATGCAGATTTTTCTGAGCAACTGTTACATTTACTCAAAACTAAATATGATAGATAAAGCTCTTCTCGATATACTCTCCTGCCCTGTGTGCAAAGGGTTACTCGTTTATGACCAAGACAAGCAGGCGTTAACCTGTAAACCCGACTGTTTGTCATTTGCCGTACCGGAACATTGGCATGGTTCAGCCAACGCCACGTTAGACACTGATTTTTCTAAGCAACTGTCACACTTACTCAAAACCAAACATGATAGATAAAAATCTTCTCGATATACTCGCCTGCCCCATCTGCAAAGGGCCGCTTATGTACAAAAAAGATCAGCAGGAGCTGATCTGTCGCCCAGACCGTCTGGCATTTGCCATACAGGATGATATTCCGGTGATGCTGGAAGATGAAGCGCGGGCGCTAAGCAGCGAAGAAGTCGATGCTTTATACAAAAAATGAGTTGGGGCTTTAAAGTCGTCATTCCGGCAAGATTCGGCTCAACCCGCCTGCCTGGAAAACCGTTACGCCTGATTGCTGGTAAACCGATGATTGCCCATGTCTGTGAACGGGCGCAAGAAGCGGAGGCCGAGGATATTGTGGTCGCCACCGACGATGAACGTATAGCGGACACCGTTGCTGCGCTGGGACTGAAGGCCGTGATGACACGCCCTGACCACCAAAGTGGCACGGAACGAATCGCAGAAGTTGCCCGACTTTGTGGTTGGCTGGATGATGACATTATCGTCAACCTGCAAGGTGATGAGCCGCTGATTCCACCGACTTATATTCGTGATGTGGCGGCAACCTTAGCAAACCAGCAGCAAGCCGGTATTGCTACGTTAGCAACGCCCATTAGCAATGCGGAAGAAATTTTTAACCCGAATGCCGTTAAAGTCGTGGTCAATAAGAACGGTTATGCACTGTATTTTAGCCGTGCCGCTATTCCGTGGGATAGGGACAGCTTTGCTCAGGAACAAAAAAAACCTTCTGGTAAAATGGCGTATCTTAGGCACATCGGCATGTATGCTTACACGGTGGGTTTTTTAAATCGCTATTGCCAATGGCAACCTTCTATACTGGAAACGGTTGAATCACTGGAACAACTCAGAATTTTGTGGCACGGTGAAGCTATCGCCGTTAAAACGGTAGAATACGCGCCGCCAGCGGGTGTGGATACCGAAGATGATCTCATGCGCGTTGAACGCATTTTCAGCAACGCGGGTTAAATCCTGAAGCGTTAAGTTTCAATACACCTGATTTGACATATTGTATTAACACCAGTACAAAGACTACTTTTTTTCTTTAACCCAAACACCGGTTTGCCAAGAGCTGTAAATGGAACAATTTCATAGAATAAGTCGATTACCTCCTTACGTTTTCAATATCGTCAACGAACTAAAAGCCAAAGCGCGGGCGGCAGGTGAGGATATTATTGATTTTGGCATGGGTAATCCCGATCAGCCGACCCCACCCCATATCGTTAATAAATTGATTGAGGCCACGCAACGCCCTGATACGCATCGCTATTCGGTATCCAAAGGTATTCCCAGGTTACGCCGAGCCATCTGCAACTGGTATAAAAACCGTTACGATGTCGATTTAGACCCTGAAACCGAAGCCATCGTGACTATTGGCTCTAAAGAAGGTTTGGCGCATTTGGCCTTAGCGACTTTAGGGCCTGGCGATGTGGTCTTAGTGCCTAATCCCGCCTATCCGATTCACCCTTATGGCGTGGTTATTGCCGGTGCGGATTTGCGCCATGTACCGATGACATCAGAAATTGGCTTTTTTGATGAGTTGGAAAAAGCCATCGTCGAATGTTGGCCGAAACCGAAAATGCTTATCCTGAATTTTCCGGGCAATCCAACCACACAATGTGTGGAACTGGATTTTTTCGAGAAAATTATCGCGTTGGCTAAAGAGCATAACATTTGGGTGGTACAAGACATTGCTTATGTAGACATCGTATTTGATGGCTATAAAGCCCCGTCCATCTTGCAAGTGGAAGGCGCAAAGGACATTGCCGTGGAGTTCTTCTCCATGTCCAAAAGCTATAACATGCCTGGCTGGCGCGTGGGTTTTATGTGCGGTAACAAGGAGTTGGTTTCGGCGTTGGCGCGGATTAAATCCTATTTGGATTATGGCACGTTTACCCCGATTCAAATCGCCGCGATTGCCGCTTTGGAAGGTCCGCAAGATTGCGTCCGTGAAATTGCCGCCATGTATCAAAAGCGCCGCGACGTGTTATGCGAAGGTCTAAATGCCGCCGGATGGCCGGTGGAAAAACCCAAGGCCACCATGTTCGTGTGGGCGAAAATTCCTGACGCGTATCAAGCGATGGGTTCGTTGGAGTTTTCCAAAAAATTGTTGCTGGAAGCGAAAGTCGCGGTAGCGCCGGGCGTGGGTTTTGGCCAATACGGTGATGATCACGTCCGCTTTGGTTTGATTGAAAATGAGCATCGGACACGGCAAGCAATACGTGGCATTCGCACTATGATGAAGAAAGATGGGGTTATGTAACTTATTCGTTGCAACTAAGGTAAAACAAATAGTGAGAATTTCTACCGTAGATTTATTTTCTGGTGCGGGTGGCTTTACAGAGGGCTTTAAAAAAGCAGGTGGCTTTGAAACCCTTTTGGCCGTTGATTTCGATCAACAAGCTGTGAAAACATTTAGCCACAATCATCCAGAAATTAATGCGATATGCGAAGATGTCACTCATTTATCAACCACCAGATTAGCGGATTTAATTAAAAAGAAAGTGGATGTCATCATTGGGGGGCCGCCTTGTCAAGGCTTCAGCCTTGCTGGACGCAGATTGCCCGACGATCCCAAAAATCAGTTATTTCGTGAATATGTACGAATTGTAAAAACGTTAAACCCTGAAATTATAATTTTTGAAAATGTTGTTGGTATTGTTTCTATGCAAGGCGGGCTAGTTTTAGAAGCCATCTGCGAAGAATTTTCTGCAATCGGTTATACGGTTGCATTTGATGTCTTAAACGCCGCTGATTATGGCGTTGCTCAGGCCAGACCAAGATTCATATTGATAGGGCGACGGAGTGGTGGACAAGTCAGAATGCCTGCTACCTCCCATAAAATGTTCAGTGAAAATACGACCATTGATTTATTTGATACTGAGCTAAAAAATCATGTATCCGTAAAAGAGGCCTTATCTGATTTGCCAAAAATCAATCAAGGCGAGGGTGCGGAAGAGCAAATCTTTACTGCTGAGCCAAAAAATGAATATCAAGTCGCTACCAGAGGAGAGCGACTGAAAAACATTTTATTTAATCATCGTGCAACTAAGCATAGCGAAGAAATAATTAAACGCTATGGCCACATGCCGCAAGGAGGCGATATTCGTTCTCTTCCAGAGGAATTGAGAACCAAAAAAAATAATGTTTTTCGGCTTTCGGATAATTTACCTGCACGCACAATTACTTGCAATTTTAGAACGGATATTATTCATCCCTGGTTACCACGAGGTTTAACTGTGCGAGAAGCAGCGCGATTGCAAAGTTTTGATGATGATTATCAGTTTTTTGGTAATCTCACTAGAAAAGCTAAATATCTTACCCAAGATGACCAAGTAGGTAATGCCGTTCCACCTTTACTGGCCAAAGCCTTAGCCAACCACATTAAAAGCTATTTGTGACTATTAAAACAAGCTCATCAAGTGGGCACAAACTCGGCCAAATAGTAGGCGATTGGTTTGAAGAATACATTGCAACCCACGTACTTCAAGAAATAGCCGACAAATTAGGGCTATATCTCGACCATCGATTCAAAAAAAGAAGCACTAGAGGGGAAAAGATACTTTGGCAAGATTTAGATGGTAATGAAGTCGATTATGACTTTGTATTAGAACTGAACGGATCAGATAATGTACAAGGTATTCCCATTGCTTTTTTTGAAACTTTTTGGAGGCGAGGTGCTAGGCATTCAAAAGATAAAGCGCGTGATGATTCAGGCAAATTATTACCCATGAGGGCAACCTATCCAACTGCACGAGTTTTAGGCATCATCTCAGCGGGAGACTTTACCAAGCCTGCTCAAGAATTAGTACGCAGTCGTTGTATTGATTTATTTTATGTACCGAAAGAACAAATATGTAAGGCATGGCGAGATCAAGGTATTGAAATTGATTACCACGATAATGCCACGGAACAGATAAAACAAGACATTGCTAATCAAGCAATTCTAATCTTAGCCAATCAAACTACAAAAGCAACTATTACAACTCAACTCATAGAAAATATGGGCATTGCCATATTTCGTTCTTATGTCGCCCGTATTATCGCTAGCGTGTCGGCAGTTCCAATTGCTTACAAAATAACCAAGGTTTATTTAGGTTCTTCTATGTATTTTGAAAAACATGAAGATGCCAAAGCATACATCACAAACCATACAACTGAAATTAAAAACATTTCTAATATGACTTGTGAGGTCAAATATCAAGCCATTTACAGCGATGGGGAAATATTTGAAAGAAACAACTTATCAACTGAAAAGGCACTTGAACTTCATGGCATGGTTGGGCAAGTATCAAATTATTTCACTAACTACCATCTCACATAAACAGTCAGAAAAAAAATTTAGTGTAATATTTGCCCAAAAATTTAATTGCTTGAAAAAACCACTGTTGCTTAGACGACGTATAATAATTTTTTTAACTGGAGTGTGCTTTGAAACCGGTAAAAGTAGGTGTGTTAGGCTTGGGTACTGTCGGCGGCGGTACGGTGAATGTGTTAAAGCGCAATGCGGTAGAAATAGCCCGTAGAGCAGGCCGCGAAATTGTCATTACCCGCGCCTCGGCGAAAGATTTAACCAAAGCCCGTATCTGCGATACACAAGGCATCACTTTAACCACCGATCCTTTAGAGATCATCAACGATCCTGACATCGATATTATTGTTGAACTGATCGGCGGCTGCGGTGCGGTCAAAGACATGGTGTTGCAAGCCATCGCCAATGGCAAGCACGTCGTTACCGCCAATAAATCCCTGCTCGCCTTGCACGGCAATGAAATTTTTGCCAAAGCCAGTGAAAAAGGCGTGATGGTGGCGTTTGAAGCCGCTGTCGCCGGTGGCATTCCCGTTATTAAAGCCATACGCGAAGGTTTAAGCGCTAATCACATTGAATGGCTGGCGGGTATCATTAACGGCACCGGTAATTTCATCCTGACCGAAATGCGCGACAAAGGCCGTGATTTCAATGATGTGTTGGCCGAAGCGCAGGCTTTGGGTTATGCCGAAGCTGATCCGACTTTCGATGTCGAAGGCATTGATGCCGGTCACAAGTTGACTATCCTGGCCTCGATTGCGTTTGGTATGCCCTTGCAGTTCGACAAAGTCTATACCGAAGGCATCACCCAAATTACCCGTGCTGATGTCGAATATGCTGAACAGCTAGGCTACCGCATTAAGCATTTAGGTATCGCCCGCAAAACATCGGAAGGCATAGAACTGCGCGTACACCCTACCCTGATCCCTGAACGCCGCTTGATTGCCAATGTTGATGGCGTAATGAATGCGGTGGTGGTCAAAGGCGATGCCGCAGGCCCTACACTGTATTACGGTGCGGGCGCTGGTGCAGAACCTACTGCGTCATCTGTTGTTGCTGACATCATTGATGTAGTAAGAGCCTTAACCAGTGACCCTGAAAATCGTGTTCCGCATTTGGCATTTCAAGCAGATGCTTTGGTCGATATTCCGGTGTTATCTGCCGATGATTTTAGGACGGCCTACTATTTACGCCTGAGTGCTGAAGATAAGCCAGGCGTGTTAGCCGATGTCACCAAGATACTCGCCGACCATCAAATCAGTATTGAAGCCTTGATTCAGAAACAACCGTTGGCTGGTGAAACCGTGGTGCCGATTATTCTGCTCACCCAAATCACCCGCGAACAAGAAATGAACGCTGCGATTGCCAAAATCGAAGCTTTGCCAACCGTTACCGGAAAAGTTAATCGCATCCGCTTGGAAACTTTAGGATAATCCATGTTTACCCATACCCGTTATACAGGTCTAATTGACCGTTACAGAGATCGCTTGCCGGTCAGTGCTTCTACCCGCGTTATCAGTTTGGTCGAAGGCAATACGCCGATGATTGAACTACAGAATATCCCCAGAATGATCGGCAAAGACGTGACCATATACGTCAAATTTGAAGGTCTTAATCCGACCGGTTCGTTTAAAGATCGTGGCATGACCATGGCTATCACCAAAGCCGTGGAAGAAGGCAGCAAGGCAGTAATTTGTGCTTCTACCGGTAATACTTCGGCTTCAGCTGCGGCGTATGCGGCACGCGCGGGTATCAAGGCGTTTGTGTTAATTCCTGACGGCAAGATTGCCTTGGGCAAACTGGCGCAAACCTTGATGTACAACGCCACCATCATCCAGATTAACGGTAACTTTGATGACGGCATGCGCCTGGTAAAAGAAGTCGCCGACTTAGCGCCGGTAACGATTGTTAATTCGATTAATCCATTTAGATTGGAAGGCCAGAAAACTGCCGCTTTTGAAATTGTTGACGATTTGGGTACTGCCCCTGATTACCATTGTTTGCCGGTAGGCAACGCGGGTAATATCAGTGCCTATTGGAAAGGTTATACTGAATATTCCACCGATAGCGCCACTCACAAAGCCGTCACCAGCAAACGTCCCGTTATGTGCGGTTATCAGGCAGCAGGTGCTGCACCGTTTGTCGCTGGCCATCCGATTGACAACCCTGAAACAGTGGCAACAGCGATTCGTATCGGTCGCCCGCAGTCATGGGATTTTGCCATTGCAGCGCAACAGGAATCCGGCGGCTGGTTTGACAAGTTTACCGATGATGAAATTCTGGCTGCGCAAAAAATGCTCTCGCAATACGAAGGTATCTTCTGTGAACCGGCTTCGGCAACGTCTATTGCCGGTGCTTTGCGTGATATTAAGTCTGGCAAGATACCGGAAGGCAGTACGATTGTTTGTACACTAACAGGCAATGGCATTAAAGATCCGGATATTGCCATTAAGCAATGTGCGGATGCCAAGCCAATTACCATTGATGCGGATTTGGATGCGGTTAAGCGGGCGATTTTGGATTGTTTGTAGAAATCCCTTTGTTAATTTAGGATTGCATATTCCTGCTTCGAAGGTATATAAATTGCCAATTATCACGGCTAACAAACTGGAGTAAAAAAATGGATGTCAAGCAAGCAGTTGTGAGTGCCAAAAAGGAAATCACAGAATTATTTGCGGACGAGCAGTTAACAAATATAGGCTTGGAGGACGTTGAGCTTGATGACCAAGCCAACGAATGGCGCGTCACCATCGGTTTTTCACGTCCGTGGGATGAGCCGCGAAATTCGTTTGCGGCTGTGGCCGGATCGGGTGTGCCTAGACGATCTTATAAGATTGTACGTATTTCCAATACCACAGATAAAGCGCTTTCCATCAAAAACCGTGAAATAGCCAATTGAAAACAAGTCGAATCCTTCTCGACACGAACCTTCTGATTCTGTTCGTTGTCGGGACGGCATCGCGTCAATATATCGGTAAACACAAAAAACTCACTGCGTTTACTGTTGAGGACTATGGCGAATTGGTGCGAATTATCGCCACTGCAACAGAAGTGCTTGTCACACCAAACACGTTGACAGAAACATCCAATCTTGCAGCCTATATTGGCGAACCTGCTCGGAGCGAAGTTTTCCATGTGTTACGGACTATTATAAACAACACGCAAGAAACTCATCTTCCAAGTCGCGTAGCAGCAAACCGAAAAGAATTTATCCGGCTTGGCCTAACAGATGCGGTTTTAATTGAAGCGGGTACTCAAGACACCATTGTACTGACCACTGACTTGGATTTATACCTTGCTGTTATGGCTAAAGGCGCTCAGGCGATTAACTTTAACCATTTGCGTAATCGGTATTTGTAGGTTCGTTGCGTGGACGAAAAAAACAATGATTAAACTTGCCTGTTTTTTATGAGGAGTACTATCAATGAATTTATCAGTCCAAGAAATTGCCGCAGAAATTTCGGCTTTGCCGGAGCAAGGGCAACAAGAAGTTGTCGATTTTGAATAGATTGTAAAAACAATTGCTCTTAATAGAGCGAGGATTCGACGTATGCAAGCACAGCTACAAAAAATTGAGCAACTGGCAAATAAACTTAAAACTCTTTCACAAGAGCGCATCACAGAAGTGGAAGATTTTATTGATTTTTTAGTGCAGCGGGATAAAAACCAAAATATTACTCAATTCGCTATGCGTGCGTCGCAATCTAGCTTAGACGCTATTTGGGATAATGCCGACGATTCCGAATATGATTGGCTTTGAGTTCGGCGATATTGTCTTGACACCTACCGGTTTTCACCGTTTCATGTTACGTGGCCTAGACGCTATCCAAGGTGAATGGCTGCTGGTTTGTATGGCATTTAATCTTAAGCGTCTTTGCGTCTTGACTTTTTAAATAGGGGAAAATAGCGCGGAAAGTAGTGTGATATTGCCGGATTTATGTGTTTTTATGCAAATCGGATAGAGATAAACCATAAGACCGACAGACTCCTAGCCTCAAAATGAGGGGGATTACTCATGGTGGTTTTTGATTTTTTTATGGATCTTTATCTTGGAATGGTGAATTGTTTGGTTTGGTGGCTTTCGGGCACGAATTAAAGACAGTGTCACGGCAACCAACAATGCCGCCAGCGAAAACTCCAGCAACAAGAAAGCACCGATTTTAAAATAGGCAAACAACGGATGCACGAACCTGACCAACCAGCCACCGGCTTCATCAGCTATGGCTGACAGGTAAGTCAAGCTGCTGAGCCATATTTTCAAGCGTATGGAAAAATCGGTCATCAGCATTAAATGGGTGAGAGTCACCACCAACATGCCCATCGCAAACAAATGAAAATGCGACACTTCCAACATGCCCTGGTAACTTCTGGGCTGGGTAAATTGTTCTTCTGAACCCAGATAATAATCGGTGACCGATTTGGCGGTTAAGTCCATGTGATGAAAATACATCAGGCCATTGCTGAGCCATAACAGGGCGATATAGCCCAGGAACATCAGCACCAGAGTATTCAATAAAGATTTTCGGTATTGCTCGCCGGTAACAAAGTAACGCATCAGTGGGCATCCTGGGCTTTTATCATCACTTGGTAGGTCGCCATGACTTTACGAATACTGCTAATATCGGCGCGGGTGCTGAGCGTTGCACCGGCAATGCCATCGACACCTTTGTTAAAATCCAACTCGGCGAGGGGTTTTTTGTACAGTTGTTCAAACCAGCGCTCTGGCGGTTGGTATTCTGGTGGTTCATGAAAGGCTAGCGTTGTGACATTGCGCAGCTCACCTTCTGGGGTCAATACAATCATCAGGGTTTCCGGTTTGGTTCTGACGGTAATGGATTCAATGGCGGCGTAGCCTAATATTTTGTCTTGTTGCTTGCCAACGTAAAACGTCAACATGCCAGAACCGAGTTTAATTTTGGCCTGTTTTTCAATGTTGGCCGTTTGCTGTTCATCAGGGAATAACGACAGCAATTCAACGCTTGCACCTTTGCCAAAAGCCAGTTCCATCGCTTCATTTTTACTGTAGAAAACACCAGAAAGCGTCGGTGTGGCTGTGGCGACTAAAGTTAAAAAAAAGATAAGTCGTAAGTTTTGCATTGTTATTCCCTGTTTGTTAAGTAGCGTCATCAAAAACCTGGCGTTCTCGTCCAGTGTGTTCATGCTAAGAATACAGCTCGTCGCGGCAGGTTTTGTGGTTGAGCATAGCTTACCATACACTATGCACTAGGTAATTTAGGATACCCAACAAGGTTAACAAATAATGTTTCTGGTGACTGTCTACTGGGTGGGCTTGTAGCCGTCAGTCAGGGTTTTAAGGAAGGCGACTATGTCCTTCATTTCTTCGGTACTCAGGTTGAGTTCGCCCAGTTCATCAACATTTACATTTTTGGGGACTTCAGGTATTGGCTAACAACTTTGTTTAATTACGTTAGCTTCGGTGACTAGTGCTGTTTTACACATGAGTTTTATATCACGGCTACTGTATAGAAGTCCACCACGCCCTCTAAGGTTTTGAAGTAGCCGTTGTGCATGTAAAGATCGGTTACGGCAGGACATGCCAGCGGGTAGACATTCCGGCCATCATGTGGTCATCGACATGACAATGGAGAAGCCAGTCACCGGCGGAGCGTGGCACCATGTCGACCGAGGCCATGCTGGCGGGCAATATTTCGACCACGTCAGTCC
>NZ_FUKJ01000215.1 GCF_900163745.1 Crenothrix polyspora | reverse complement strand
AGTAACGTGCATGAAATAACTTGAGCAACTTGCTAATGTGCATTTTTAGGGGTGGCGACATAATTCCATCTCCCAAGGACACTATCAAATAAGATACGCATCGATTCTTTAAACCCTGCCGCTACCTTTCTTTTTGTCAGGTATACCTTGTTCAAAATACAGGCAACCACACTCAAACCCGCTTTTGTGGTTGCTGTCTCGATTAATTCTTTAGTGAGTTCGTGAGAAGTTAAGACCATGCCCTGCATTGCGCGTGTGATATGTGGAAATACTCTATGCTCGATAGGATTCCACTTGGACGTGTGCGGAGGGTAATGTGCCACACGAATATCAATGCCCAGTTCATCGGCCAATGCTTGCAGATCCTGTTTAAAAATATAATGCCTGGATGAATTGCTGCCGCCCCCATCCATCAGCATCAGTATTGAAGTGGCCGTGAGATAAATAAATTTACCGTGATTGCTCCACCACTGGCGAATTGAATCACATGCAAATTCACTGGTATCACGACTGGTGCCAATTGTTACGTAGGCCTTATTTTGGGCTATATCGTATATCGTGTGTGGCACAGCTACACCCTCGGCGAGCGAGGTAAAGTCATGATCATAAACCTCTATTGTTTCAGTGGTATATATTTTTCCGTTACGTGACAGATTACCAATGAGTTCTTTTTTCTTGGTGTCGACACTGATCACAGGATTGCCTTCAGATTTATAGAGTTTTCTCAACTCTGCAATACGTTCAAATTGGGCATTCCGGTCAACATGTCCACCCCCAGCTTTTTTCTTTAAGGGTTTGCGTTTGACGTAGCCGTGTTTTTTCAATAATTTTACGATAATGTTGCGGCTGACTTTTAAACCTTCTTTTACCAATAATTCGGCTATATTGGCTTTAGTTAAATTAGTCCATTTGACTTTTTCATCCATAGGATTGCCAGCCGTATGTTCTTTCAAAATTAACAGGAAGACCTCGTCAATATCACCTTTGTCTTTAATTCCAACTGTCTGCTTTCGACCGCCACCAGCCATTCTGTCACGTTTTCTCGGAATAATTTCTTGCCCCCTCAGTTCGATTATTCCTCGCATAACCGTATTGCGAGAACATCCAAACAATTCGGCAATATAGCTGACTCCGCCATAAGGCAGTTTTAATGCTTCAACTCCTGCATACAATCGCTTGTCCTTTTCGGATAAACGGACGTACATTTCTTGCATTTGTCTTTCAATTTCTGGTGAATAGGGTGTCAAGGTCATGCTGTTTTTTGGAAAGTTTTCAGATTGCCTAACTTTACATAATTACACTCCAGTTGCTCAAGTTATTTCATGCACGTTACT
>NZ_FUKJ01000032.1 GCF_900163745.1 Crenothrix polyspora | reverse complement strand
CCAGCATCGGCAAAAGCGTCCAGATAAACATAACGCTGCATATCCACCACGCGAACCTTGCCACACAAATAGTTTCGCAAACGCTCAGATTGCGGCTTATCAAGTGCAGTTACTTCAGAAAAAACGGCTTCGGGCACCAACACGTTGCCAAACAGCGCTTCAAGCAAGGTGAGGCTTTCGCAAGTTGCGAGAGCAATCAGCGCAGAAGCATCTGCAACCAGAATCATATTGAATTAAATCCCTTCAGCTCTTCAAGTAGCTCATCACGCGTAATGTCCATAACGGGTATTCGGTTTACCTTGCAAATACCCATGAAGTCATAAAGACTGACTCCTGCCAGTTCTGCTGCTTTAACAAGCGTTACCCTCTCTCGCTGGTAGAGCCAAAGCGCATAAGAAGTACGAACTTCTTGCTGAATATCGGCCACAGCCTGAAATGCAACGAAATCATTGGGTAAGTCGATTGCTATTTGCATGCTTAATCTCCAAATGTATACAAATTAAAAAATGCTACACCGTGTTGTTTCAATCCATGCGCCAAAGTCAGCCTTGTAGGGTGGGCAGGCTTTTTTGCCCACAACATAACGTAACGACATTCTTGGCAACATTGGTGGCGCAATCAAAGAAATCAGCCCCAATTGAGTTTCATCCGTGCTGTTTTAGCCACTCAGTTAAATCACTCACATCAATCCAGTCAAAAATAACTTCTGTCAGACTCTCTAGTTTTTCCACAGGTAATGTTTGTAGTTGCATCAGCAAAGGGTCAAGTTCAGGCTGGATGCCAAATTTTCGCCTCAGCAAGCTGGCTGCCCAGGAAATGCATTCTTCTTTTCGGCCTTTTTGTAAACCTTCCTGCAAACCTTCCTGCAAACCTTCTTGATGACCTTCTTGATGACCTTCTTGCCTTCCTTCCTGTCTGAAATGTTGTGCAAAGCCCATAATTTCCCCCTCATCGTTTAGATAGTACGTTTGGTATTCGATCATTTCCTGCTCACTAAGATCAGCGTAATAATCGATAAAGTCAACATACTTACGCTGCTTGTTTGGATTCGGCTCCATTTGCAGCAATCCCAATTGTGCAGCCAAATAGATTTGCAATCGCTCTTGTTTTGGGTAACTCATATTCGGCAAGTTCAACCGAGCAATGATATTACTGCTGTCTTTGTAATCACTGGCTGATAAACGCTTTAAATCACAAGCTAAATAGTGAAACTCCAAATAGCTGTGCCGATCACCACCCAATCGCAAACTGTCTCGTCTTGTCCCTGCATTTAAAAAGATGACCACCGGAATAACACGGTTGGTTTCCATCAATTCTGCCAAATCCAGACAATAATGGGCAAGGCGATGGATTGAAAACCGATTGCTTTGGGTTTCCTCCTCAAGGACAAACACAATAGCTTCACGATCCCCATTCGGCCATTCTACCAATAACGGCACATCGAGCTCCCGAAAACGATCGCCTAAACGATCTTTCAATTGCTCCTGGCGTATCGGAATAATTCGCGCTTGGTTTAAGTCTTCACCCGTTTCTTCCTGCGCGAAAAAAGCCAAGGCTTCGCGCGGATAATCCAGAATCAGGTTTTTAAAGTTTTGGTCGTGCATGTTCGCGTTCCGTACAAAGCAACAGTATTGAGGACAACCTCAATTGAAAAATCGTTTGGCAATTCATCTTTCTTTGCTTGTTAAAAACGTTTCGACAACACTTTCCGCTAATCCCGTAACTTCGGAAATAGTTGCAATATCAATCCCCTTATCCAGCATATTCAATGCAATCGCTTTTGATGCCTGGTATATGCCTTCAACCATGCAAGGTTCATCGGTGCGAATGACAACATTCTTGGCAACATTGGGCGTAATCAAAGAAGTCAGCCTCAATTGAGTTTCACTTCTGCTGTCTTAGCCACTCAGTTAAATCACTCACATCAGTCCAGTCAAAAATGACTTCTGTCAGCTCTTCTAATTTTTCAACCGGTAATGTTTGCAGTTGCGCCAGCAATGGGTCAAGTTCAGGCTGGATGCCAAATTTTCGTCTTAATAAGCGTGTCACTATTACCAGGCATTCTTTTTGACAGCCCTCCAGAAGACCTGCCTGCCTACCTGTTTTTATACCTTCCTGTATGCCTTCCTGTATGCCTTCTTGCCTTCCTTCTTGTCTGAAATGTTGTGCAAATCCCATGATTTCCCCCTCGTCGTTCAGATAGTGCGTTTGGTATTCGATAATTTCCTGCTCACTAAGATCGGCGTAATAATCGATAAAGTCAACATACTTACGCTGCTTGTTCAGATTCGGTTCCATTTGCAGCAATCCCAGTTGGGCGGCCAAATAGACTTGTAGCCGTTCCTGCTTAGGATAGCGCATATTCGGCAAGTTCAACCGAGCAATGATATTACTGCTGTCTTTGTAATCACTGGCTGACAAACGTTTTAAATCACAAGCCAGATAACGAAACTCCAAATAACTGTGCCGATCACCACCCAATCGCAAACTGTCTCGTCTTGTCCCTGCATTTAAAAAGATGACCACCGGAATAACACGGTCAGTTTCCATCAATTCTGCCAAATCCAGACAATAATGCGCAAG
>NZ_FUKJ01000383.1 GCF_900163745.1 Crenothrix polyspora | reverse complement strand
AGGGTAGGCTAGCACAACTGCTTTTTGGCCTCTGTGCGCTAGCCAACCCTGCTGTATGAAAAAATGGCTAACCTTGGAGAAACATTTTACGCTTGACATCCTACCATTAGGTAGGCAATAATCTGCGTATGGAAATGAAAAAACGTATACTTACAAGTGCACAGAAACTGGTTCAGCAGCGTGGTTTTAATGGCTTCAGCTATGCTGATATTGCTAGCGAGGTTGGCATTCGCAAAGCCAGTTTGCACCACCATTTTCCGACCAAGACTGATCTGGGTGTGGCACTTCTTGAGGTGTATTCAGGGCAATTGGACAGCGAACTTAAGCGTATCAACGGTTTATTGTTACCAGCCGATGCAAAATTGGCGGCGTATGTTGCGCTTTATCGCTATTCGCTGCAAGCGGAGTGCATGTGTCTTGGGGGGATGCTGGCGACCGAAGCGCTGACTTTAGATGCTGTTATGCTACCAGGTCTTAAACGCTTTTTTGCCCGTAACACCGAGTGGTTAGCTGATGTTATTGCCGAGGGCGGATCGCACCAGCTATTTACCCTGAGTGGTGCGCCTGAGGATCATGCTCGTGTTTTCCTGTCGGCATTGCAGGGCGCTTTGTTGATTGCCCGTGTTACCGGTGATTGTGCAGCGTTTGAGCAAACGGCAAGGTTACTGATTACAGATTTATTGGGGAAGGGCTAACCTCTTTTTTTAGCCCAAAAAACTACCTACTAATAGGTATAGGATAAGTTATGTCAGACTGTAAAAACCATGAAAATACGTGCAACGCCAAAAAAGGAACCCATTTTACTGCTTATGAAAGCGGCTCTCGCAAAGACTGGCCAGCCCATACGGTTGAGCTACCAGGTTTAGGGGAAATTCCCGGCAAGCATTTCCTCAAAGCTATGCTTGGCTTTACCGGTTGTGAAATATCAATCAACTCAATGGCATCGGGTGCTGGGATGCCTATTTATCATCAGCATCAACAAAACGAAGAAATCTATATCTTCATCCAGGGCAAAGGCCAGTTGCAAGTTGATGGCGAAGTCATTGTGGTGCAGGAAGGTACAATTGTACGTATTGCTCCCAATGGTGAAAGAACCTGGCGCAATAACTCGAATGAGCCATTGCTGTACATTATTGTCCAGGTACGTGAAAATTCGCTCAATCAATACGGTCTGGGTGACGCTAAAGTACCAGACAAAGCAGTCGTTTGGCCTAGCTAAAGTACTTGCCTTCATACCTGATGCAATAGTCAGCAAAGCTAGCTGACTATTGCACGCAACGTATCGATTATTTTCTAATGATCATTTAGCGCCTAAATCTAGCCTTTTGTCTTTGCAAACAAGTGCTACACTTGATTGTTGAATCCAAAAGGTGCTAGCAATGTCTTCAACCCATCACAAACACGCTTTAACACCCGATGCCAAGCAGGCCTTGAACGAAATTCTAAGACGGACTAATTCCGTGCCAATGGGAACGATTTCCCATTGGGATTGACGCCAAACAAAAATTGTTATATTATAACGTATCATTTTAGCCAGCATTCTGCACAATGAAGACTTCTGCCAAAGAAAGCCCTAATTACCTACATACTTTAGAACACGATCATCAACAATGTGTTAGTCAAGCTTTGGGGACTGCTGAACAATTATGTTTGATGCGCGGTGTGCAATTGACCACTATTCGCCAACAAGTGTTGACTTTAATTTGGGACAGCCATAAGGCGGTCAAAGCTTATGATTTGCTTGACCGCATTAAACCCCTGCAACAAGCGGCAAAACCCGCCACCATTTATCGTGCGTTGGATTTTTTGATTGAACAAGGCCTGATCCACCGCGTTGAAAGCTTAAACGCCTTTATAGGTTGTCGCTGTTCTGGGCAGCAACATGAACAATTGTTGCTGATTTGTAAGACCTGCCAGGAAGTGGAGGAAAGGCCTGCCGCCAATGTGATGAAAACACTGGCACAGGAAGCAACACACGCAGGGTTTGTCATGCACAGTAAAGCGATAGAAATTCATGGCCTTTGCGGTAAATGTACCAGTAAACTCCCCGTTCAAACGTAAACAATCAAGTTCGTATGCGCCCACTCTAGAGAGTAGTGGAAGTAATGCGCCTACGAAATGAAATAATATAACATAACTATCGCTTTCTCTTCTTTGCCTAGGTGCTGCTTGTGGCGACCTATTAATTACTTGGAATGTTTATGAACAAAACACTCAGTTTTCTTATTTTATCGATGAGCAGTTTGGCGGTTCATGCGGACGACAGCGTTGGCACAAACGAGCATGAAGCCCCTATTCAACAGCTCGAAGAAGTCACGGTGACCAGTGACGCTTTAAAACACGCCACATCAAAATCTGCAAAACCCGTTACTGTGTTATCCGGGGAACAATTACGCACTAAAGTTGGCTCAACCATTGGTGATACGCTTAGTAACGAATTGGGCATCAGCAACCAGTCTTTTGGTGCTGGCGTTGGCGTGCCCGTTATTAGGGGGCAATCCGGCTCTCGTGTGCGGGTTATGCAAAACAGCTTGGGTAATAACGATGCCTCCTCGTTAAGCCCAGACCATGCCAACGGCGTTGATCCGATCATCGCCGAACGGATTGAAGTATTGCGTGGGCCGTCCACTTTACTCTACGGTACAGGTGCTATCGGCGGTATTGTCAATGTGATTGATAACCGTATTCCTGAGCAAGTGCCGGATAAAATCATCGGTGGGGCAGCAGAACAACGTTACGATTCGGCCACCAGCGAAACATCGAGTGCGCTGAAATTGGAAGGTGGTAAAGGTAAGTTCGCCTATCATGTGGATGGCTTTTACCGTGACCAAAATAATACCCACATCGGCGGTACGGCGATTGATGAAGCCGCTGTCCGTAAGCATGACCCCAGTTTCATACCCGTGCCTGTTGGCGACTTACAAAATACCGAAGGCTTCATTGGTAACACGCAGTCACGGTCGCGCGGTGGCTCAGTCGGTTTGTCTTATATCAATGATCTGGGCATGATAGGGGGCGCGGCTAACAGCTTGGAAAAAAACTACGGCATCCCGCCCGATGGCCACGGCGAAGCGCCCGTGCATGTTGAGTTAACCCAAACCAAATACGATTTTAAAGCGCAGCTTAACAAGCCATTTTCATTGGCCGAGCAGGTGCGTATGAAGTTTGGTTATACCGACTACCAGCACATTGAATTTGATGCCAACGTGGCTGGAACAACGTTTCTCAACGAATCGTTTGAAAGTCGCTTGGAAATGGAGCGCAAACCGATGGGCATTGTTAAAGGTGTTACCGGCTTTCAATCGACTAACAGCAGCTTTGAAGCCATTGGTGAAGAAGGCAAGATCATCCCTAAGTCTGACATCAATACCTTTTCGCTGTTTGATGTGGAATCGTTTACCGTGGGTGATGTGACCTATGAGCTGGGCGGGCGTGCCGAATGGTACACCATTAACCCTGATCTTGGCTTTAACGGCAGCAGAGGCGTGAAAGTTAAAGATGTTGAATACTTTCCGCTCAGTGGTTCGGCATCGGCGTTATGGCAAGTCACCGACCAGCATCAATTAAGTTTGGGATTCACCCATTCGCAACGCGCACCGCAAATTCAGGAATTATTTTCTGATGGTTTTCACCATGCCACCCGCAGTTATGAGCGTGGTGATGCCGATCTTAACAAAGAAATATCCAATAACATTGATTTGGGCTACCGCTTTAACAGCAGTTGGATGAGCGCCGAAATTAATTTATTCCACAATTGGGTGGGGGATTATATTTATCAGCAACGTTTGTCTAGCGAGTTATTTGATGCCGACACCGGTGGTTTTGTAACACCTGGCGCTACCTGTAAAGAATGTTTTCCGGTGCTGAACGCACAACAAGCCGATGCCACTTTTAAGGGTTTTGAGGCACAAACTATTTTCCCGCTCATGGAAAATAACTACGGCGCACTCGATTTAACCCTGTTTGGCGATTACACCCGTGGCACGCTTGATAACGGTGAAGATGTACCGCGTATGCCACCGTTGCGCTACGGTTTTCAACTCAGTTATGAGAAAAACGATTTTGCCAGTAACCTGCGCTTTACCCGCGCCGAAGCGCAAAATAACAATTATAACGTAACCGATACAGCCACTCAGGTAAGCGAAACGAATACCAAAGGTTATTTATTGCTCAACCTGCAAGCGCAATACCGTTTGGCCAGTTTCCATGATTCTGAAGTGTTGCTGTTTGCCAAAGGCAAAAATTTGCTGGATGAAAATATCCGCACCTCCACTTCGTATTTGCGTAATTTTGCTCCCGAAGCAGGGCGCAGTGCCGAATTGGGGATTCGGATCAGTTACTAAACGGATAGCCTAGAGATGCGCCAGCCGATGCACGGCTGGCGCGTGTGCTTTCTTATCGGCAGGCGGGTTGCTGGGTAGACTTCGCTCCGCTGCGTGA
>NZ_FUKJ01000119.1 GCF_900163745.1 Crenothrix polyspora | reverse complement strand
AATAACTGGTTAGCCTTGAAAAGCACAAGGCTAATGCGGTGCTGACTTCGTCCAGCACCGCGTTCCCGGCGGCGCAGCCGCCGGGAACAAGAAGTTGCACCTGACTGTGCTCTGCGCAAGTGAACTTCGTGTTATGCCACAAGCAAAGTACACTTATGGCTCTCAGTACCCTACAACTTGCTTCTATCGATACTTATCTAACCAGTGGCAATGTGATCGCCGCCATTCGTGAATATCGCGCATTCACCGGTACTGATCTCGCGGCCGCGAAGCAATTCGTCGACGAACGTTACGCTGAACTGCGCGTCACCATATCGACTGTGTTTCCACAACCGATTGTGTCAACATCGCCCGATCCGGCAATTATGGCGACTATAGCACTGGTTGCCGATCGCGAACTTGCGGCGTTGCGGCGCGTCCTCGATCAAATCGAAAAAGTGCTTTACGGATTAAACTATCAAGTCACACTGTCAGCAAAAGCAGTGGCGCTGTCGCATCACTCGTTACCGGTCATTGAGACAATGGCAACATTTTATCCGAAGTCTAAATCCGGCATGGCCCAAACGATGGCAATCACAGTCGAAGAACTGAAATCGGGCGTTATCGATTGCCTCACATATGAAGGTGATTCGTCATCTGGACCTCAGTTCTGCGACTTAAATCGGTTACGTCTCAACGACCTGCTCATTCCAGATATGTGGAGTGAAATCTCAGCAATTACGCCAATAGAGGAATGTACCATCCTATCGTACAACGATGATACTGGCCTTCCTGGTTTTTACGTGTTCTGGTTTTTCGCTTTCTTGCTACATTGTCCGGCAAATGGTCGTTGTCTTGTCATTACTGGAATGTCGAGCGACTAATGGATGGTAAAAAATCGCTAAGGAAATATAAACTTGGAAGAACGACTGTATCAGTTGGTTGAAATTGTGCGAGAATCTCCTGGGCTATCTGGGTATGATGTTGCCCAGAAATTTGGTCTAGCCACTGAGTTAACTCTGCGACTGCTCAGAGCGCTTGCTAAGTTCGATGTACTTAAAAAGCCCAGCGGCAACGAGAAGTTTTGGATAGGGTGGCAATGCGGTTTAAATGCACCGAGCAGCAAAGAATCGATGGCAAACTGGTACAAGGAGAACAACGAAGCTTTCAACAAACTGCTGAAGCACTAGAAGTGGTTAGACAGCCACATGATTTTGTTCAGTTTTACATTTTTGCGTAGTGCTACTGTAGTAATCGTTAGGCTGCCAAATTACGCACAACCGCTAAATTAACACCGGACAGAGATGCCAAACTAAGCATAAAAACTGAGGTGGATTCAACTAATAAGTGCAATTTTATTTTGTGATCTAACCAACTGAAAATACAGTTGCTTTGACCCGAATAACGCAATTCATGGTAAATATTCGCACCATCCCTAGATAAAATTAGCGATATAACTGTCTAAGCGGCATCGAGCCAAACAATAGCAGTCTTTTATGATACTTACAGGTGAATACATATCGGCCGGTGAAGCCAAACGGAAACCGCCTTTTGCACAACGGCAGGTCACGCTGAGCTTCCAGGACTATATCCAGCTCGAAGCAGAC
>NZ_FUKJ01000127.1 GCF_900163745.1 Crenothrix polyspora | reverse complement strand
GGACGACGTGCATCGTTGTCCCATTTGCTGGGGTAGTCTGTGGGGTAGTGCGAATATTTACTTAAAAAATTGTTAAAATTTGCATTTTTTGTTGCCATCAATGCAAAAATCAATAGGTTACGATGACTGACCATCGAAAATTGCTTAGACTTTCACTTTTTTTGCTCTGTAACCTATTGATTTATAAGCTACCTGCAACTAATGAGAAGTTACTAATTTATTAGCCAACTGCATGATCTCGTTGCAGAACTGCCGCATTGATTCCTCATTAGCAAAAGGCTTTCGTCTTTTGATTGAGTTAATAGTAACCTTAAGTGTACTTGAGTCAGCACCAACTATAAGATTTCTGAGAAGGTATGCTTCATTTTTTGCTTCATCTACTGCATACATTTCCTGCAATCTATTAATTTCACGCGTTTCAATGTGATCGAAAACTTGCATCTGCTTATCTCCTGCCTAACGTAATGAAGTAAAAACATCGAATCTGATTGAAATCAATGTAAATTACTGCAATAAAATAAAGCAAAATATATGCCACACTTAATAAAATGTTTACAATCAGTGCTGCTTAACATAATCACAAGTAAATTTATTATTTATTGTAAATAATTATGACTATTGTCGTAATTGAGCCATTTGAATTAAGCTAGAAAAAATAAGCTATTGAAGCCGAATTAAATAGGATTTAGCTTAGAGATAGAATATAAATTTCTGTAAAATAATCCGTCAGTGTGAAACAAAATGGCCTAACATTTAAGTAAACACCTTTTTAGGTGTAGCTTGATTTTGAATTTCCGGCATATAACACCTCGGTACATCAATCAAGAACCAGGAATCGGCGGCGGCAAATTAGGAAAGCTTGTAGCTAAATTATCCATTTTTTCAGCAGCTAACCATTCTGGCATAGGATCATGCCATACCAGTGTGCTACGAGTAATCTCTCCGTTTTGGATTTTTTGCTTAACCGTCGCCAAATCAAAAGGTCCGGTTCTTTCACCATTAATAGCCACATACAGAAGCGGTGCGCTGGGTAACGGTGGAGGAGTGGCCTGATTTCTACCCGCTTCGCTATAAGCTTGGCTCAACTCATTTGCCATACCAAACCCTACACCCATACCCACGCCAGCCGATGCCGCACCGCCAGGATTGGCCGCAGCAGTCTGCATCGCTTCAGCCGCTTGATAACGGGTATAGTCATTCAGATTACCGACAATACCCATACTGGTACGCTTATCCAGCGCCTTCTCGACTTCTTCCGGTAAGGAAATATTCTCTATCAACAGATTGCTGACTTCCAGGCCATACTCCAGAAATTCTGGGGTAATACGGGTGCTAATAAAGTTGCTTAAGTCATCATAGTTACCCGCCAAATCCAATACAGGAATATTGGACTCGCCCAGTATTGAACTGAAACGGGAGGTAATAAGATTACGCAATTGATCGCTGATTTCACCGGTGACAAAATGGCCGTTGGTACCGACAATTTCTTTGCTAAAAATTTCCGGATCTTTGATCTTGACCGAATAAGTGCCGTAAGCCCTTAGTCTTACCGCACCAAATTCCTTATCGCGCAACATGATCGGATTTTTAGTGCCCCATTTCAGGTCGGTAAACCGGCGCATATTAAAGAAATAAACTTCCGCCTTAAACGGACTATGAAAACCGTGTGGCCAAGACTCCAGCGTGGTCATAATCGGCATGTTATTGGTTTCCAGCTTGTACAAACCTGGCTGGTAAACATCGGCGATACGGCCTTCATTCACCAATATGGCGGTTTGCGACTCACGCACCGTTAACATGGCACCGTATTTGATTTCATTGCCGTAGCGTTCAAAGCGGTACACCATCGTATCGCTGGAGTTGTCCGTCCATTCGATAACATCGACAAACTCACCTAAAATTTTGCCAAACAAGCCCATGCTGGTTTCCTTATTGTTGTTGCTCTTCGGTGGTAGAAGGTCGCATCGCCTTGGCTGAAGCCAAAGTTTTACGCAACGCAGCTTCACAGGCTTGCAATTCCGTTACCGCCAATGCACGCGCTTTTTGGCCATTTTCGGCAATTTGCAAGCTTTCTTCCAACGTTTCAATAAGCAAAGTATTGGCGTGTTTGATGGTTTCAATGTCAAATACACCCCGCTCTATTTGCTTACGGGTCTGTGCGTTGGCTTGCTTTAGATTTTCTGCATTACTTTTGAGTAAATCGTTGGTCAGATCAGTGGCTGCTTTTACGGTATCCGCAGCCTGGGCAGAACGGTAAATAGTCACCGCAGTCGCCAGCTGCTGCCGCCACAACGGTACGGTATTCACCAAGGTTGAATTGATTTTGCTGACTAGGCCTTTGTCATTTTCCTGTATCAAGCGAATGCCAGGTAAACCCTGCATCGCCACCTGACGGGTTAAGCGCAAATCATGGACGCGCCGATCAAGCTCATCACGCGCGGCACGTAAATCCCGCAACTCCTGGGATAAAAGGGTTTGATCGCTGGCTTCGGCCTGATTGACTTTTGCGGGTATGGTTTTATCATCCAGTTCGGTAAGTTTTTCCTCGCCAGCCTTGATGTAATTTTCAAGCGAATGGAAAAAATCCAGGTTAGCGTTATACAATCGATCCAAACTGGTAATGTCGGTCAGCAAGGTTGTTTTATGCACTTCCAGCCTGTCGGTAATGCCATCGATTTGTTTGCGAACTTCTTCATAACGCTGGATAAATTTGGCAACCGGTTTGGCCTTGCCGAGTAATCTGTCAAAAAAGCCAGATTGTTGATTGGGATTCAGCTCATCAATATCAAAGCCCCTAATAACCGCGACCATCGCGTTTAGGTCGTTGCCCGCCTTGCCCAAATCTTTGTTTTTAACCCCATCCAGCATTTTATCGGAAATGGTGGTGAGTTGTTCTTGCGCCTTGCTACCAAAATGCAGGATGGTCTGGCTGTCTGCAATATTGATTTCGGTCATCAACTTGCCAACTTCGGCACTCGGTGCAACCGGCGGTTGTGCCTCACTCGTGGGCGCTGGGGGTATTATTACCTTGTCAAAAAGATTGCCGGTAATTACCTTTTTTTGCACAGGTTCGGCAATTGTTGTTGTCGTTTCGGCTGTGGTCGCAGTTGACTCTACGTTATCTAAATGCTCTTCATTCATCATCAGTCCCTTCTTAAAGTAGGATGTATTGGTATTAAACAATGCCTTCATGTTGGAGTTGTTTGGCCAAGACCTCAATCTGTACATCCAGATCAAACAGGTCTTCTTCCAGTAACTTGTCTTTTTGTTCCTTGAACACGGTTTCTATGTTGTCCAGCACGTTACGAAAGTTCTGTTCCAACTCAATAGCATCGGCTTGTAAATGGGTATTTGCGTAACCATTGGTCACTTTATTAGCACCATCTAAATAGACTAGCAGAAATTTTCTGGCACGTCGGATAGTGCCCGGATTGGCTTCCATTTCATCCACAATATGCCTGGCTGTTTCACAAATACGGTCAATGCGGGTATTGAATTCACGGTTGGTTATTTTATTATTGGCGTTTTCTATGCTTAAGATCGCATTTTCGGCGGCTTCGATGGTGGTGCTGATTTCTTCGATAGTATAGCCATGAGCCCCAGCCACGGTTTTTTGTGCGCGTGGGTCAAAACCATAACTTAGCGCCATACCCAATAAAGCCCCGCCACCAAAAGCAATCGAGACTAAAAACGTATGGTGTGCGCCCAGCCACGCTATCGCAAACGTTGTCAGTGCAACAATACCCGCCGCCAAAGTCTTTAATGGCCACTTCGGGGCACGCGCGACACGTTTTTCGCGATAAACGTTTTCAGCTTGTAAGCCACGGCGTAAAATTTGCGCTGCCAACAGAAACGCGGCATAACCGCCGACATTGACAATAATGCCCGACAGATTGCCGTGGACAAACGCTTTAATCGTCGCCAGAACCAGAAAAAAAGGCAGCACATACAGCAATAAACCACGGCTACCAAACCAGGTTTTACTTTGTTTTACAAAACGTTTTGGGTTTCTGCGAATAGTGTTTAAGTTAATCACGATTAAATCTCAGTTGCGATGATGGCTCTACAAGATTATCGCTGACTTGAGGCGATCAGCAGCGAATGGCGTGGCAATACCTCTGCTTTGACCAAGGACTGGCACGTCGCAAGGCCTACCGTTGTCATCAGCAGTATTAACCCTAAAAACCGTCTAAACCATTGGGACATTTTGACCACCTATCTAACAAAAAATGAAAGCACGATTAAGCTGATGTGAAAGTTTACCATATTGGCATATTTCAGTAGCCAACAAACAGGACTACAACGAATGCCAGCTATTTTGCCAGCGCTTAAAGATAAAATCCCTCAATACGCTATCCACTGTTTTTTGCATTTGAAAACGTGCGCTACCGGATGGCGTTAATAAGGTTTGTACGGTTAACCCATTTTTCTGGCAATATTGGAGAACAGGTAGCCACTTTTGTTGCCAAAATCCGGTTGCTTGTCTCGTTAAATAAACATGGTTGATGGTAGGGTGGTTTTCAAGTAGGGTGGGTATATTGACTTCGGTAAAGTGCTGAAAATATCGAACAATGGCATCATCCCGATAGGTTTTTAAATGCTGAATATGCGTGTGATTGTGGCTATCGGCATCGTCAATGCTGTAAAGCAGATCGGTCAGGGCAATTTTATGTCGATGACAGAATGCTTTCCATTCGGTAGGGCACGCCTGTCGTAGATTGATATTTTCGTACAATCTTGGCAACACATCCCAAAAATAATTATTGTGCGTCCTGCCATAAAACCATTGCGCATAGTTACCCAGGTTATCCCAGCCTGGGTTGAACGTGCCGATAATTAAAGTGGCCGGCTCAAAATCGAGCCGCTCAAGATGTAAGTCGCTGGCAAATTTATGAAGGCAGGTCATGGATATATTTTGTAAGCAAGCACTGGCTGCATGTTAACCGATTGTAGATAGCGTCGTTGATTAGCTTGTTAATTTTTAGCGATATAATAAGATTTATACTGGAGAAAACAGGGTGCTTAGCGCGACTAATATTTTTAAGGACATTCCTGAGCAATTCAGGGAAGAGCTATTTGAAACATTGTTGCGTAGCGATAATATTCATATCGAGCGCATTGTTTCCAGAGGCCATGCAACACCTACTGGGCAGTGGTACGATCAAGCCTGGGATGAATGGGTTATTTTGTTGCAAGGACAGGCGGTGCTGCGTTATCAAGCAGGTGATGCCAGCATCACCTTGAATCCTGGGGATTACCTGTTAATTCCCGCGCATACCAAACACCGTGTTGAGTGGACATTGCCCGATGTCGACAGTGTTTGGTTGGCTATTCATTTGTATTAGTTTTGCGCGACTTGTTGTTGGGGCTGCTGGATTTTTGCCAACACTTCATCGCGAGGGCCGTCCATAACCAGTAAACCGTCGTTTAAAATCATGATGCGGTCGGTTAAACCTAAAACACCCATGCGGTGGGTGATAACAATCACCGTGCAGCCGCGCTGTTTTAATCCGGCCAAGGCTTTACCGAGTGCAATTTCCCCTTGCTCATCCAGGTTTGAATTGGGCTCGTCCAGAACCACCAGTACAGGATCGCCATAAAGAGCCCGTGCCAGGCCAATGCGTTGCCGTTGTCCTGCTGACAGCACGCCGCCAGTGCTGCCAATTTCAGTATCATAGCCTTGCGGGAGATGCAAGATCATGTCATGTACGCCAGTGGCTTTGGCGGCAGCAACGACTTTTTCGGAATCCAGTTCACCAAAGCGGGCGATGTTGTCGGCAATAGTGCCGTCGAACAGTTCGATATCCTGAGGCAGATAACCCACATAAGGCCCCATTAAGGCACGATCCCACTGCGCGACATCTGCACCATCAAAGCGTATGGCGCCACTTGCTGTAGGCCATATTCCTAGCAGCGCCCGTGCCAGCGTTGATTTTCCAGAGGCACTCGGGCCAATTAAGGCGACAAACACGCCAGGGGCGATAGCAAAATTAA